>NZ_JBNNXT010000002.1:0-225396 GCF_052873815.1 Photobacterium sp. DNB23_23_1
AATGGGTGTCCGGATTAAAACGGAATGACTGTCCGGATAATGCCGGAATAGGTGTCCGGTTTGCTCCGGCGCATGCAATCTGTATGATGCCAAGAGCAGCCTTTGAAAAGCGTGCCAAAAGAAAAGAGTTAGTAGAGGTATTGCCAGACGTTGAATGCCCAACAGGTAAAGCATTCTTGGTGTGGGCAGACAGAAAACTGATAGCGACCAGAGTGGTTGCATTTAGAGACATGATTTTTGAACGCTTTGGGCAATCAGCTGAGTTTTTGGCTTCGATAAACTCAGAGCGAGATTGATCGTTATGATGAAAAAAAACGCCAGACTAGATGATCAAATCTGGCGTTTGTTTTGTTAGCGATTATTTTTACGAAAATATAGAAATGCATTTAACCAAGCTATCCCCAAAATAATCAGAGTCATTACAGGTGGTTTAGACTGAAGTGGCAATACTTCCGCTGGCACGTTTGGCAACAGGTGAACATACACCGCAACAATCATAATCGCTGTGGTTAATAGCGTTGAGAACTGCATCGCTCTATCTTTTATCGGTGTTGCGAGTGCCTTATTACCAATCATCACCACAAGTAGCAACATACCTGCAAAAATCTCACCTAATTGACCTGCCCAACGAGACAGAGTTGGGAAAGGCAGCTCACTCAGTACAATCTGTTTTGCAAACATCGTCGTAAACGGGTCGAAAAATTTTACGGTTCCCGCCATCACCATAAAAGCACCGAGAAGACCCGTCAGTATTTTTTGGATTTTTGTTCCTATGCTGTCAGTTTTGTCATAGCTACAAACCAAAAAAACACCCGTAACGAGTAGCATTGTGCCGATAAGAGATAGTTCAAGAATAAGTTGTGATGTGCTCATAGCAAACCTTCATTATGTTTTAGTAAGTTGATGGCGCTATTCTACGAAACACTATAGAGTTCAAAAACAGACAGGTTTGATTCTTATTCATTCAAAAATGAAAGATTGAATTGTATTTAGATTTCCTCCTAGACCGTTTTGGGGCAGGTGCTAGTTACGATTATCACAACGCACGCACCTAGCTCAGTTTAACTTCCAGTACTTCTAGACTTATGTTGATGTTGCCAAAAACGAGATAACGAAATTCGATCTGACATAACTGTTAATCATGCAGCTCTAAATTGTCCGAACAACAAAACAACATGGGAACGTATAAATGAAAACTACTTTATGGCAGCCTACATAGACGGAGTGATCCTTAAAGGAGCCTGCTTCTCGCTTATTCTTTCCCCTGTTAACCAATCCATCGCATCATCATGGCTTACCAGGTAAGGCATCCTGTGATGGTATGGCTCACAGACTTCATAAGGTTGCGTGGTTATCGTTACCAATTGAGGGACCTCAGATGGAAACCAGATCCCTCCCATATATATCGGGCGGCCTTCTTGATGGCAAAAATAATACTTCTGCTTTCTAGAACCTCCCTCGTCCCGCCACTCATACCAACCCGCACATGGTACTAAACAACGCCTACTAGCCATTGCTTGTTTAAAAGTCTTCTTTTCAGCGGCAGTTTCTGACTGAGCATTAATTATTATTTTCTTGGCCCAGTCAGGCTGAATCCCCCACTTCGTATCTAGTTGCTGTAGTTTTCCATCAGTATTCACGACAACAGACACAGCTTGTGTTGGCCGTAAGTCCATATTCTCATTAGTACTAAAATCACAACAGAGCTCATTGCTCACCATCTGGCTAAACTTAATACCGCCCACACCAAACCGACCGCACATAGTGTTCACCCCATACTCTGTCAGCACTAAAAAAACTGGATGCCTATTGAATTTTTTCCCGTTCCCGACCAAAATACCACTGTATATGTAAGGCTCTGTTGTACTTCTGTGTTGCTAGGCTATAATTGCTAGCATGATTAAAAGTAGCACTGAGGTCATTTATCATGGAAAACATAGCGTTAGATAAGATTCTACAGGCTATCCCCTCTCTTAGCTACACGGATGCAAAACGGCTTAATACGACAGTAAAAAAGAAACTCGACTCGGATGTAGTTGGTAAAGTGATAGCTGATCGTGAAGAGTGTGTATCTGAGTGTCCTCATTGTAATAGCGTTGAATTTTGCAAGCATGGTGTGACCGCTAAAGGCATCCAACGTTACCGCTGTAAAGGCTGCAAGAGAACGTTCTGCTCATTGACCAAAACACCTCTTTGTCGGATGCGAAAAGAAGATAAGTGGTTGGAGTACGTTTCTCTCATGTGGGAGGGTGTCGCACTTCGCAAGATAGCTAAGATACTGAAAATTAACCTAAGAACAGCTTTCTTTTGGCGACATCGTTTCTTGAAGATGCCTGATAAGAATAAACCAACGAGCTTCACAGGGATCATAGAAGCTGATGAGGCATTCTTGCCAGAAAGCTATAAAGGTAAGCGTAAAATGCCTCGTGAGTCTCGTAAACGTGGTGGTGGCAAAGTCCCTCTAGTCCCAATCCTTATTTCATACCAGCGTGGTGATAAATTTACATACGAAGTCATGAGTAAGAACACTAAGGAAAACCTATCAAATGCCCTAACCCCCCTTCTATCAGAGGGTTGCTGTCTCTGCACTGATGGTAATGTTTCATACAAGAGTATCGTTAAAAGCCTAGAAATCAACCTTGATCACAAGCGAATAATTGCTAGTGATGGTCGAATTATAAATGGCGTGTATCACATCCAACATGTGAACGGATTCATCAGTCTTTGGAAGGAATGGTTAGATCGTTTTCGTGGGGTTGGTACAGCTTACGTTACTCACTATCTCGCATGGTATATATGGATGCAAGATAAAGGTTACGGCCAAGAATCTCAATGGCTTGAAGAGGCGGTTGGTTAAGATATTAATATTAAATGCTTTTTTGATAATGAAAAAGTTTTGAGTTTGACTTGTTTTTTTAAATCCGTGTAATGTAAACGAGCAATAAAAACCAATACATTTTTTTGTTTGATAAGGATTATCAATGACGCAGATTAAGACCCTTGAAACAGATCGCTTGTTCCTTAAACCAATAGAAGAATCGGATATACCTGCATATGAGAGATACTTTATTGATTATGAAGTTATTCGACATTTATCTTCAGCAGTACCGTGGCCTTACCCAAATGATGGTGTGAGAGATTTTATTAAATGTGTGATTATACCGAGCCAAGGTAAGGATAAATGGGTTTGGGGGCTGCATTTAAAAAGAAATCCTGATGAACTTATCGGTGCGATTGATCTATGGCGAGATGGCAAACCTGAAAATAGAGGCTTTTGGCTTGGTCGAAAGTTCTGGGGGCAAGGTATCATGACTGAAGCTGCAACCGTGATAAATGATTATGCTTTCAATGAACTAGGCTTTGAAAAGTTAATATTTTCAAATGCTTTGGGAAATATCAGATCTAGAAAAATCAAAGAGAATACTGGAGCAACTCTTATTGGTGTTGAGCCTGCTTCATTTGTAGATTCTGTTTACTCTGAACATGAGATTTGGGAATTAACCAAATGCGAATGGCTAAAATTCAGTGAGAGTAACTTCTCTACTGCAACGTAGAGAAGAACAACACATAAATACAACAGAGCCATATGTAAACAGTATAGTAGTTATGAAAATCATTCCAATTTGTGCCAGTGCCGGTGTGACAGGCTTTGAAAGTCCTGCGGCAGACTACCTACAACTACCACTGAGTTTAGATGAGCTGTTGGTCGAGCACCCCAGTGCAACCTTTATTGGAAAAGCGCAAGGCCATTCAATGGAAGGCGTCGGGATATATGACGGAGATATTCTTATCGTTGACAGGCACGTTCAAGCTAACAACCATGATGTAATCGTTGCAAACTTAAATGGCGAGTTTGTCTGTAAGCTGCTTGATATCCATCGTCGCAGCTTACTTTCAGCAGCTCCTGGCTACCCAACCCTATATATTTCAGAAAGTGACCAATTCTCCATAGAGGGAGTCGTGATCCGCTCGATACGCTGCCACCGTGCAAGCCGGCTACTGGAGGAATAATGTTTGCCCTTGTAGATGCCAACTCGTTTTATTGTTCAGCTGAGCAAGTTTTTCGTCCAGACTGGCATGGTAAGCCAGTAGTCGTGCTTAGCAATAATGATGGCTGTATTGTGGCGGCAAATCGGCAGGCCCGGGAAGCTGGTGTGCAGAAATTTAAAGCTTATTTTGAAATGAGTGGGTTGTGCGAAGCCAAAGGTGTTATTGCCTGCTCTTCCAACTACGAACTCTACGGTGATCTGTCCGCGAAGATGATGGAAGTAATCGGCAGGTTTGCTCCAGAACAGCATATTTACTCTATCGATGAGTCATTTCTGGTATTCAAACGCTGTGAAAAGTCCATATCTGATCTCGCTTTTCACAGCCAAAAATTACGTCGTGCGGTATGGCGTGAGTGCCGGCTCCCCGTATGTGTCGGTATTTCCTCAACGCTGACTTTAGCTAAAGTAGCCAACCATGCAGCCAAAAAGATTCAAGGGTATCAAGGAGTATGTGTAATCGAGAATCCTCAACAACGCCAACAAATACTTTCACAGCTCAAGACATCAGATGTATGGGGCATTGGCTCTCGTATATCCAAGCGCCTTGAGTTTATGGGGATCAATACTGCCCTGCAGCTGTCACGTCTGAAGCCCGGCTTAGCCAGAAAATCATTTAATGTTGAAGTCGAACGGACAGTTAGAGAGTTAAACGGAGAGCCTTGCAAAGGCTGGGATGAAGTAAGGGCGGATAAAAAACAGATTTTTAGCACACGTAGTGTCGGTGAGCGCATTACTTGCCCAGATAATTTACGCCAGGCACTTAGCAAACATGCAGCCATTGCTGCTGAGAAGTTACGGCGACAGCAGTCACTAGTCAAAGTAATGATGGTCTTTGCTTCTAACTCCCCGTATGACGAGCGCCCTCAAGGCTTTAAACAAGTTTACCGCTTTGCCTACCCCACAGACGATACAACCGTAATCACCAAAGCAGTAACAGCTCAGCTAAGCAGCTTGTTTGTTGAAGGGGTTCGCTATTACAAAATTGGCGTTGGGTTTATCGATCTGGTTAGCGGTAAGCACGCCCAAGGTGATCTCTTTGATGAATCGCCGTCTAACCCTGCTCTTATGGGTGTATTCGACAGCCTAAACAAGAAATACGGCAATGGCTCTGTTTTTTTAGCTGCTCAAGGGATTAACCCTAAATGGTCAATGAAGCGGGAGCTACTGTCACCTCAATACACCACTAAATGGCGGGATTTACCGAAAATTAAGTGCTAGAGACTCCCTCTTTGCGCGTTAATGACCGTAGTTCTAAGCACTTAATATAACGCCTACAAATACATCCCCTTAAACCACAGGAATTGAGCAGATAGTCATACAATCCACATTCCGGACATTGTTTCTTCACTGTAAACTCCCATCGTTTAATCAGCGAAAAGACACTACTCGACTGTAAGATAAAGCACTAGTATAGCCGGCTAATGCTTGGCGGTATATCGAAGAAATGCCGGCAATAGTATTATCCGTCTTAGTTAGGCAATCCAGTGCTACACGGAGCACGTCCACAATCTAAATAGCTCTTTCTAACAAGGGGTTGGACAGAAGCTATAGTTTAACAAACTAGCTTTAGTAACAAAAAGCCTCTATCACCCGTTGACGAAACCTCCCAAGCTTAAGCTCGGCTAAATCGTTAGATTCAACACCTGCGTAACTGTTAGAGGCTTTTTCCCTAGGCAACCACTCACTATTTGACAGTAACTCTTCAGCTAATCCACACGAAAATTGGTGTGATTTATTTTCACGCTCAAAATTTGTTTCGTGTTTATGACCCTCGGTAGAAGGCGGTCTAATGTTAATACAGGTCTCAGGGATATCTTGCTCAATTCGTTCAGCGAAAGAGACAAGGCTTTCTTCAGCAAAGGTATAAAGCCAAGCTTCCTGATTCGCACTCCCATTAACCCTAAGTATCCGACCCAATACCTGACGAAAGTACAATTCTGTTTTAACGGCACTCATATGACAACATACCTGTAACCTCGGGATATCTGTTCCCTCACTAATCATCCCAACACTGACTATCCATTGCGTATTAGCACTCTTAAACTTTTCAATAGTCTGTAACGGTTTGTCATGATGATAGGTTGCTATCACAACGCTCTGACCGTGATTGTCAGCTAAAGCTTTCTTAATCTGTTTCGCATGATTCACGGAGGCCGCTACAACTAATCCTCCTGCATTAGGAATTGATTTCCGTATCTCCGTCAATTTTTTACAGCTCTCAGTGAGCAAATAATCTATCGCTCTTGGACTATGAATGACTGATTGGTAGCTTGCCGTAGAGTCTGATAGTAGAGATTTAATCGATGAAAAAGAGCGTTGACTGCTGCCCTCCTTCACTATCAAATGATCGCTGTCTGCTAACACAATACGAGGGCGACGACACACTGAATCATCAACCGCTTGTTTTAAACTGTATTGGTAATCACAAATTAGTTTTCCTTCAGAGTTAGTGTACTGAGCCATAGCAATCGGCACAGAGTCTGTTCGCCACGGTGTACCAGACAGTGCCAAGGTATACGTTGCCAATTTCTGAATATTTGCCACAATCTGCTGCCCCCAAATATTTGAACGACCATGCTCATCAGCCGCGCAATGATGGATTTCATCGAAGACAACAAACACGCGATATCGCTTAAAGCGTTGCCAAAAATCATCATTTTTAAAGCTCAAAGTCTGGTAAGTATAAACACCTCCAATGGCTCCGAACCCACCACTGAAGTCACTCCTAGTTATCAAGGAAAAGGTATGCTGGATTCCTTCACAAACCGAACGGGATGGAGCGAAGCAAAGGACCAAATCAACCAGATTTTGATCTAACAGACGTTTTGCTAATGTTGCCGCAAAGATTGTTTTTCCGGCCCCTGGTGTTGCCTGACAAAAAAAGTGCGAGCCACCTGAGTTATATTTATTTTCTGCCGCCTTTTCGCAAGCCTGCTGCCAACGTCTTAACATTAGCTCGTAGCCTTGGTATCGATCTTTAACACCTTCTCCAGCGCATTTATTCGGCCTAACAAGGTTGCCGAACGCTCCTTTGCCTCGTTAAGAAAGGGAGTCCATTCACGCGCTTTTTTAGGAAAACGTTCAATCAAAGACCGAAGCTCTTCCACTTCACCAAGCGTAATGGATAGTTCCCCTTCATATTGACTCTTTTCCTTAAACAACTGATCCATTTCCATGGTCTCTTTGGTTGCTGGCTTAAATTCTTTTACCTCTTTTAAATCAGTACCTTTCCTATCGCTTCTCGGCTCAACAGGTAATTGCTTAAAGATATCAGTAACCCAATACTGTTTATTGTGCCCTTCTCCTGTATCCCGCAACCAATTTTTTCCCAGGAATAAAAGAATCTGGCGATAAATCACCTTCCTTGCTTGATTGGTATCTTCAAGACTACTGTCGTAATAAAGTATCGCATCCCGCGCTTCTGTTACTGAAAAGCCATCCAGTTTCTTTTCAATCAATAGGTTATACATAAAGCGATTTATTTTGATCTTCGCAACCATGTGGAACTTCACCAACATAAAAACTTAGGATTGCTAAGTATACAAAAATCCGTAAAACTTAGACAATCTAAGTTATCTATAGGTTGATTAGAAATGTCTAAGTGCAAAACACCAACCCCATCCCAGAGAGGCTCAAAGCTGCGCGTAAAAAAGCCAAAATCACCCAGAAAGATTTAGGGGTGAAAATAGGTATGGAACCAAGCTCAGCTAGCGGACGTATGAACCACTACGAAAAAGGCCGTCATGTACCGGATATCAGTACGCTGAAGCGCATGGCGGAAGAGTTAGATGTACCACTGAACTACTTTTTCTGTGAGGATCAACTCAGTGCAGAACTGGCTTGTTTCATTGAAAAAATGAGTGATGAAGAGAAGGAGCAACTACTTATAGAACTGGCAAAGAAGTAAAACTTGTGAATAATTAGCTAGGATCGTGCAGCCTGTCATCACATGCAGCCTGTCATCAAGCTATCACGCACCTGGACAAAAGTGTTTTAGGAGTTTTGTTGTGGATCAGTTATGGTATCGAAAACCAAATGTTGATTGACCAAACGAGTTGTAGCCTCAAATAGGTTTTTGCTGAATTACTAACTTCTTGAAGTCAAATTATTGATGCTACCCACAGCGATTTGACTGTATGAAATAGCAACCTCAATTAGATCATATTTTCACTTAGATTGGTATCAATCCAGAAGACATGGCTCGATACCAATCGGGCAGATTTATAGTCCTTCAGTTAGGTCTTTTCTAGCTTGCTCTGTTAAGTCTTTAAAGTATGGGTTACCGGTATAAAATGACACCGGTGACCAATCAGCATTGTGCTTTGGCAACTGTGCGATTAATGCATTTTTAACTTGCTTATATTTTGGATTATCAGCAAGATTCATCCATTCATTTTTATCTACAGTATGGTCGTACAATTCTTCAGAATCGTCAGCATATCGAATATAACGATAGCGTTCACTTTTAACTGCATGATTATTCGGGCCAAAAGTCGTGATTGCAACATGAGGCCAATTCGTATCAGGGTTGGAAATTAGAGGGGTAAGATCATTACCATCATTAGAAGGATTAGAAGGTAAACCAGATATACTAAGTAAAGTAGGATAAATATCTAATAAGCTAACTGGCTGATCAATTATTTTTTTACTGGATGATTTAGGCAACTTAATAATTAATGGTGTACGAGTCGCTCTTTCCCACAGTGCCATTTTCGAAAACTTACTCTTTTCACCTAGCTGATAACCATGATCCCCCCATAAAACGATTGCTGTATTATCTGCATACTCACTATTCTCTAATGCATCTAGCACGCTACCAATGCAAGAATCGACAAATGAAATACATGCTAAATAAGCTTGAACAATATTACGCCATTCATCGTTTTCTATAGCCCATTCAGTAGTTGGCATTTGAGTGAATTCTGAAATTTCTTTTGCAATATCAGGTATATCAGCCATGTCATTTGGTAGGTAAGGAGGGAGCTCTAACTCTTCCACGGGATGCAGGTCGAACCATTTTTGTGGAACATGCCAAGGTACATGTGGCCTAATAAAACCTCCAGCTAAAAAGAATGGTCTATCATGCGACATCTGCAACTGATGAATTAGCCATTGTGCGTAATCATAGTCTGGCATTTGTTCATCATGCTCAGGAAATGCCCCCCAATCGGTGCTAGTTCCATTTTTGTGCCATTTCATTCTTTTTTCTGGATAAGGTCCAAAGCCATTGGCCCTTCCTCCGTACTGTTCAAAGCTATTAGTCGCGACTTTTTTATGGAATAGTTTCCCTACTCCAGCCGTATAATAACCATGATTACGGAAATACTCACTTAAAAAGATAGAATCTTCTGCAACATTATTGGCTTTCTTTATATCATCATCTTCTATTTGTCCGTAAATACCTGTAGTTGATGGAGCTAAACCAGTCATTAGACTTGCTCGTGAAGGGCCACATAGAGGTGCAGATGCATGTGCATTGGTAAAAACAGCTGCTTTAGAAGCTAGTTTATCAATATTAGGGGTTTTGGTTTGAGGGTGGCCACCTAATGGGCCAATCCAATCATTAAGGTCGTCAACTGCAAACATAAGAATGTTTGTATGCGTTTTTTTTAACTCATTCAACCAAGCGGTATTAGGTAAAGCGCTGCCAGCAACTAAACCAGCAGCTCCTAACATAAATTTTCTTCGATTAATCATTGCTATCCCTTATTAATATTGTGATCAGACATTATGCTATTTGGGGGACTAACCAAGAAGATCGATTTATGTATATTTTAACAATGATTTTTGCATTTTTTGTAAAACTATCTGATTACCACCGAGCCTCATATTTCTTAAGCAGTCGTTGAGGCATTGGTATTGTTTTAATGCTTGTATAAATTAACTCTTCCGACATCTTTCCAAGATAAAAACGCCGATTAAACTTAAAATAGAACTCTCCAAAATATCTCGGAAGGTGCTTTGTAATGGATCATCGAATTTGGTCTTCTCTTTGGAGGTTGTATTATTAGCCCTTGTAGGGAAAAGTTGGCTAACTTTTATCAGCAAAATACACAGTTGAAACACGCCTTGGAGCACAGTCAATCATAATTAACCTTATGATTTTATTGATTAATATAACAAATCTTGGGACGGATCTGAGCTAGCTAGAGGTTGAACGTTTTCTCTTTGTCTCTCGCCGCACTAAATCAAACCCATGTGCGATTCCGTCCTTAAATTCACTTTCGAGAGACTTATCTGCGCCAGCTAACTTCGCATCAATTAGCCCTATCTCATTCGATAGATCGCAGATTTCTAGGTCTTTTATCGGAAATGATTTTAATTCTGACGAGACAATCTTAAGAAATTCATCAGTGTTCACCGTTGGTCGTGTATCCATAATAATACTCTTATCTAAAAATCCTTCAATCCACTACATTGACTAGAAAAAGTAAGTCAACTCCCAATCCGTAAAATGTGACTGATAATTGCGCTAGCTTGTAAAGGGGCAAAAATAATTCACGAAACAGGTTGTTTCGCAATTGTGCAAGAACCTCTTGCACAATTGAGTCCCAGAGTTTGTCCAACAGGCTATTGGACAATTGGGCAACAGCTTGTTGCCCAAATAAATCTCATGATGGTTTCATGTGTTCTAAACACGTCTTGGGGCAGAAGCATGTTAGAGCAACCTGTCAGCTCTAGTCACATTGATGCAATGAAACTGACAGGCTCTATTCATACTAACGATATAAAACTATACCTATAGATTGATGGCCTTTCATATTTTCAACCACCCTCGGCCTCTCCTACTTGATAGTCATTCAAATTTTTCAAACAAGCTGTTCGTTTTTGCCCCCTGTTTGCATCGCACATTGCTTTCTACACTACAGAAAAGAAAGTAATTTGGAGGCGACTATGGCAATCCGGCGTATCAAACAAGTCATTCAATCACACCCATCATCTGATGGCGATGGGGTAAAAATCCAGCGTGTACATGGATTTAATAACACCAGCTTTTCACCATTTTTAATGATCGATGAATTGAAATCGATTAGCCCTGATGACTACATTGGTGGATTTCCAGATCATCCGCATCGCGGCATAGAAACTCTCACGTATATGCTCAGTGGCCATTTCCAACATAAAGACCATATGGGCAACGTAGGTGAATTACGGGATGGTGGCGCACAATGGATGTCTGCGGGTAAAGGTGTCATCCACAGTGAAATGCCGATGATGACTGACGGTTCGCTACACGGCTTCCAAATCTGGATTAACTTGCCAGCTGCCAAGAAGATGCAGCGAGCCCAGTACACTGACTTTCAGCCTGAGATTATCACTGAAAAGGCAATCGGCCCAAATAACCTAGTTCGTTTAATTTCAGGTGATCTCACTATTCAAGGCGATACAATCAAAGGGCCATTGCAACAAACAGGTGTTCCAACCACAATCGCAGACTGGCAAGCCTCAAAGGGTGCGAAATTTAGCAGTTGTCTAAATCCCGACTTCCAAGCGATGCTCTATGTCTACAAAGGTGCAATTGAAGTGGAAGGGCTAACCGTCAAAACCGGACAGTTGGCATTACTAGACCACGGTGAGGGGCTAGCTATCACAAACACCGAAGACAGCGGTGTGCTGTTACTTTCGGGCATCCCTATCAATGAGCCTGTGGTACATTACGGCCCATTTGTCATGAATAGCATGGAAGAGATTGAGCAAGCCGTACAAGACTACCAGCAAGGTCAATTGGTATGACAGTCAACTATATTTTATAGAGGTCAGGTGAATTAGCATTAACTCCTGATCTCTATAGGCATAGTCAACTCTAATCACTTTATACTAAGTGAACGGTCATATTTGCTCATCGTAGGGCGAAATTTAACGCGGCAGCGTAGAACGTGATCAAGCACTATAATATGAACAATTTTTTTTGTAGCTATTGAAAACACCGCGGTATAGAAACTCTGACGTATATGCTCAATGGCCACTTCCAACATAAAGACCATATGGGCAACGTAGGTGAATTACGGGATGGTGGTGCGCAATGGATGTCTGCAGGTAAAGGTGTCATCCATAGTGAAATGCCGATAATGACTGATGGCACGCTACACGGATTCCAAATCTGGATTAACTTGCCAGCAGCCAAGAAAATGCAGCCAGCGGATTATCATGATTTCCAGTCTGATGTTATCACCCAATACCAGCAAGAGGATGGCAGCCTTATCCGCGTCATTGCCGGTGACTTAACAACCCAGGGAACGACACTTGCCGGTCCATTACAACAAACAGGTGTCCCTGTTACGATTGCTGATTGGCAGACAAGCAAAGCCGCAACCTTTAACAGTTGCCTCACCCCCGACTTCCAAGCCATGATCTACGTCTACCATGGTGAGATTCAAGTGGGTCAGACGAAGGTCAAACAAGGTACCCTAGCGCTGCTTGGAGACGGGGAAAGTTTAGCTATGGCTGCAGAAAATGAAGCTGGGGTGTTGTTGTTATCTGGCCATCCTATTAACGAGCCAGTCGTGCACTATGGACCCTTTGTAATGAACAGCATGGGTGAAATTGAGCAAGCAATTCAGGATTACCAGCAAGGGACATTAGTCTAAGGTTTGGTTTGCGAATGCCCAAAGCCCTATCCGTTTTAACAGCACGTATCTGTTTTAAAACAAATAGCGGCTATCATGATAATCAATGTTAGCCGCCACTTTAAATGACAGTGTTGAATTACCTATTCAAGATCTGATCCCTTCGTGTTTTCTTGTGCTAGTTGGGCAAAATATTCCTTCGTCAACTTGAACACCACAGGACTTAACAGTGATAGGGCTATCAAGTTAGGAATTGCCATCATGGCATTAAGTGTATCTGCAAGTAGCCAGATAAACTCTAACGAACTGGTTGCTCCTATCGGCACTGCAATAACCCACAACACTCGAAAAGGCACGACGGCTTTCACACCAAATAAATATTGGACGCATTTTTCACTATAAAAGCTCCAGCCCAATATTGTTGTAAAGGCAAAGATAGACAGTGCTATGGCAACCACATAGTTACCAATACCAGGTAATGCAGAGGCAAATGCCATCGATGTTAAGGCTGCCCCGGTTTCACCACTGAGCCAACTGCCTGATACGACAATCGCCAAACCAGTAATACTACAAACAACAATGGTATCAATAAATGTACCGAGCATGGCCACTAAGCCTTGAGCGACCGGGTTTTTAGTTTGAGCCGCAGCATGAGCTATTGGGGCACTCCCCAACCCTGCTTCATTTGAGAAAATACCACGGGCCACACCAAACCGGATTGCAGCCCACACAGCAGCCCCGGCAAAGCCTCCTTGCGCGGCAACTGGCGTAAAGGCACTACTAATAATCAAACCGAAAGCCGCCGGGATGTCGGAAATGTTTATGATCAGAACAACCAAGCCAGAGGCAATGTAAAACCCAGCCATTAATGGAACCAATTTACCAGCAACATCCGCGATACGTTTGATCCCCCCCATCAGTACGAGCCCGACTAAAATCATCATGATCAAACCTGACATTATAGGAGAGATCCCGAAGCTCGACTCAACCGCGGCAGCAACAGAATTAGACTGAACGGTGTTACCAATACCAAACCCAGCTAATGCACCAAAAATAGCAAATGCCGTACCCAACCATGCCCACTTACTACTCAAGCCGTTTTTGATATAGTACATCGGGCCACCAACATGGTTGCCATTCGCATCCGTTTCACGGTATTTCACTGCACATACCGCTTCGGCAAACTTCGTTGCCATTCCAACAAGCGCAGTACACCACATCCAAAATAAAGCACCCGGGCCCCCTAAAAATATAGCCGTCGCCACACCAGCAATATTACCAGTCCCGATAGTTGCAGACAGAGAAGTCATTAATGCATTAAATGGGCTTATCTCCCCTTTGGCCTCTTCTTCTTTCTCGGGGATCCTTCCTGTCCAGAGTAATTTGAAACCTGCGCCTATTTTCACAATTGGCATTAACTTCAAGCCAAGTGTTAGATAAATACCCACCCCTAGGATAAGTACCAGCATGGGGACTCCCCACACAAAGCCATTTATGGCTGAGACGAAATTCGCTATTGAATCCATCCTTGCGCTCTCTTTTTATATTTACATGTCCAGAAAACATAGGCGTCATTGACTATAAATTCAACATAATAGCGAACAACAATATTCAGAGTCAGACAAATTTAAAACAGCCACTGCAGCGTGAGAGGAATATGAGGGGTATAAAAAAAGCTTCACAGGGAAGCTTTTTTCATCAACTAGTGAAAGGAAATTTAATCATACAAGGATGATTCACCTTCCGGGCGAGTCTTAAAGCGGCGGTGCAGCCACATGTATTGGTCGGGGGCTTCCATGATAGATCGCTCAACAGCTTTGTTGACATAAGCAGCAGCGGCATCAGGATCGTTATGAGGAAACGCATCCAACGGCGGGAAGACCTTTAGGGTATAGCGACCTGAATCAGTATTGCGCACCATTGCAAAAGGCACCACAGCACAATGCGACGCATCGACCAACAAGCTTGTGCCGGTTGTAGTACATGCGTTTTCAACCGCAAACAAAGGGGCAAAAGTCGAACGTCGCTTACCATAATCATGATCAGGGGCATACCACACTCGCTCGCCTTTACGTAATGCACGCAACATGCCTTTAACGTCTTTACGGTCAATCATGTATTTGTTGGAGCGGATACGACCTGTAAACTGAAAATAATCAAAACAAGGGTTTTTATTTGGTCGATAAACACCCACTCCTGGCGTTTTCATACCAAATGCACGAGCACCAAGCTCAAGGTTCAATGAGTGCACGGCAACAAGTAACACCCCTTTGCCTTCAGCTTCAAGTTGATGAATATGCTCCATGCCTTCATAAGTCACATGGCGTTCAACGCGAATATCTGGCCAAAACCAAGCCATACCCGTTTCAAACATCGCCAAACCGGTATTATCAATGTTCTTCTTCATCAACACATCGCGCTCATCTTGCGACATGTCTGGAAAACACAACTCAAGGTTACGTGCAATGATCTTCTTGCGCTTTTTAATAATACGCATAGCCAAACGCCCGAGAGCTTGCCCCATACGAAATTGTATAAAGTACGGTAGCCAACTGATGAGGTACACCACTCCGACCATCAGCAGGGTTAACCAATATCGTGGATGTAAAAGCGACTTTGTAAAAGTAGGCGCTGTAAAATTACTCATAAGCGGTGATATCCCATTTCTATTTTTATTCCTATATATACCTTTTCCAAGCAATCCAAAGCCGGAAAAAACTATATACGGAATTTATATCGAACGCTGCATTCTATTGCGTGGCGATTGGCTATGCAAGAGGATGAAGTTTTGTACCATTAATTTTCAGTTTACATTAAGCGAAAGGGCAGAGATGAAGCAATAAGGATAACAGACATGCAAAAATGCACGGAAGAGTATGTATAACGAATTGGAATTAGTCTCAAACGACAGGGATGACGCAGAAATGATAAGGCTATTAAATCAGCTTGGTGTTATTCAAATAAAGAAATCGGCTCTGGCGTAGCCTAACCTAATTATAATGGCTGAAACCACTCAAAGTGGTGACTTGAATAAACAAGAGAGGTTTATACCCAAGTACCTTGACGCTACTTGGGTATATTGAATCGCAGGGTTACACTGTGCTTGAATGTAATTCAACCGCTTCTTTACCGTATAGAGATGGCTCGCCTTCCGGGCGTGTTTTAAAACGACGGTGCAGCCACATGTACTGACAAGGTGCGGCAAGAATGGCACTTTCAACCGCTCTGTTAATAACAGCAGCGGCCTGCTCTGGGTCATTACGCGGGAACTCTTCCTGCAACGGCGCTAGAGTTATCACATAATCACCCGAATTATTTTCGCGAACCATTCTAAACGTCATGACTTCGCAGCCACTGTTGTCGACTAACAAACTGGTTCCTGTCGTAGTACAGGCTTTCTCAACAGCAAACAAAGGAGCAAACGTTGAACGCCGGCGGCCATAGTCATGATCAGGTGCATACCATACACGCGATCCTGTGCTCAATGCCTTCAACATCCCTTTGACATCTTTACGATCAATCAATGTTCGGTTGGAGCGGGCTCGTCCTCGGTACTGAACAAAATCAAAACAAGGGTTATTATTCGGGCGGTATATCCCGGTACCTGATTTGTGAATTCCAAACGCGCGTGCCGCGAGTTCTAAATTCAATGAGTGTACAGCAACGAACAGCGCACCTTTGCCTTCTTGCTCAAGCTTTTCGATATGCTCCATGCCCTCTATACGAACATGGCGTTTAACCCTTGCATCCGACCAAAACCATGCCATACCGGTTTCGAACAAGGCTAAACCTGTATTATCTATATTTTTTTTAATGATATCTTTCTTTTCGCGCTCAGCCATTTCTGGAAAGCAAAGATCAAGGTTACGCTCAATCGTAAAACGGCGCTTTTTCATCAGCCCTAGAGCCAAACGGCCAACCCCCTGCCCTAAGCGACGCTGGACAACGTAGGGAAGGCAACTCAGTAAATACATGACTAAGATCAGCAGTAAGGTTGGCCAGTAACGAGGGCTAAGTAGCTTCCAAGAGAAGCGAGGTGCAGCGAATTTGCTCATAAATAATTATCGCAATAGGTAAATTCTAAATAAATTTACCAACTTATAAAAAAACGTAAATGTTGTTGAATCATACGCTGAGCACACTCAAAAACATAGCTAAATTATGTTATATTCACGATTAAATGTTCGCCCCATTCAAAAAAGACAATTTATGATAAACCAATGAAAGTGAACGATGTTTTTTCATTGACAAATTGGCAAAAGAAAGCGGCTAAATATCAACACTTCAATCAGTGTGTCATTTTTAGCCGCTTAGTATAATTAATGAAATTAAGCTCTTTTATTACATAGATTTCACTCTAAAAGCCCTCGACTCCCCTCATATCCGGAAGACGGTGCGCGATCCCTTTATGACAATCTATGCACGTTTTGGACCCATCAGCTAATGAGCTAGAATGCTGTACCGATGCACGCTGAGATTGCTGCGTGAAATCCATATAGCTGAACTCATGGCAGTTCCGACATTCCAGGGAGTCATTTTTCTTCATCCGTGTCCACTCACGCTCAGCCATATGCAGACGCCGGGCTTCGAACTTTTCAGGGGTAGAAATCGCCCCTGTTACCCATGCCCATACTTCCTTTGAAGCCTGCATCTTTCGCGCCATTTTATCTGTCCAGTCGTGTGGAACATGACAGTCTGAACAAATCGCCCTTACCCCTGTACGATTATTAAAGTGGATAGTACCCTGGATCTCCTGATACACGTTGTCTTCATGGCAACTAACACAAAATGGCTCTGAGTTAGTAAATTCCATTCCGGTATTAAACGCACCCCAAAAAATCACACCGGCTATGAAGCCTCCTAATGTCAAAAAACCAAGACTAAAATACTTCGCGGGTGAACGGATGAGCGTCCACCACTTTTTTAACCATTGCCACATACGCTTCCTCCCTTACTTCTCTTGATCGAGCAGCGTATCGAGATCGGTAAATGATGTGCCAACCAATGGCTTAGCATCGGTTTGCACCACATGACACTGCTCGCAGAAATAACGCCGTGGCGACAGCTCTGCAAGGAAGTTACCGTCTCTATCCATATAGTGAGTGACACTGATCATTCTCGCTTGTGTATCTTCTACCCGGCTACGCGCGTGGCAGGCCATACATTTGTTCGCATTCAAATCTACTTGATAGTTATCGATCTTATGTGGGATCAACGGCGGTTGCATTGGATAGCTTCGCTTTGGGATCCTGTCGTTATTAATTGTTTTATTCATTTGCGGTGGCTCAGGTTCTCCATTAAGAGGATATTGACGTGTTGTTGCCAATTCATCCCCCTTGATAACCTCAGTTGCCGCGATCACCAGTCCGGTAAAAAACAATAAAAGTACAGCAAATAGTCTAATCATGGTTGTACCCCTATGCCTTTACCACTTTAACAGCACATTTCTTAAAATCTGTTTGCTTAGAAAGTGGATCGGTGGCATCCAATGTAACCTTGTTGATCAGCTGGCTAGCATCAAACCACGGGACATACACCAACCCTTTAGGGGGCTTGTTCCTACCCCGCGTTTCCACCCGTGTAATAATTTCACCCCGTCGTGAAACCACTTTTACCGCATCGCCACGCCGCATGCCGCGTGATTTAGCGTCTTCAGGATGCATAAAGACCTGTGCGTTAGGGTATGATTTGTGTAACTCAGGCACTCGCCGAGTCATTGACCCTGAATGCCAATGCTCCAAAACACGGCCTGTAGATAGCCACAAGTCATACTCTTCATCAGGACTTTCTGCTGGTGGCTCATATGGCAGAGCGAATATCACTGCTCGGCCATCAGGCTTACCATAAAAATCAAAGTCACTGCCCGGTTTCGCGTAAGGATCAGAACCTTCCTTAAATCGCCACAAGGTTTCCTTGCCATCAACAACAGGCCAACGTAAGCCTCGCTCTTCATGGTAAACATCAAATGGGGCTAAATCATGAGCATGACCGCGACCGAACTGAGCATATTCCTCAAATAACCCTTTTTGAATATAAAAGCCATAATCAGTCGACTCGGCATTGCTGTGACCTTCAGCAATATCTTCCAGTGGGAATTCATTAACTTTATCATTGGCAAACAACACATCAAACAGGGTTTTGTCTTTATAGCCAGGGTTGGAGTCCAGCAACTCTTTTGGCCAAACTTCATCCGTTTTAAAGCGTTTTGAAAACTCAACTAGCTGCCATAGATCTGATTTTGCCTCCCCCGGCGCATCCACCATTTGATGCCAAAGCTGAGTCCTGCGCTCGGCATTACCATACCCTCCTTCCTTTTCTACCCACATAGCCGCCGGTAAGATCAAATCGGCAGCCTGAGCAGTGACTGTAGGGTAGGCATCTGACACAACAATAAAGTTGTCTGGGTTTCGGTAACCCGGCAGGGTTTCTTCATTGATATTGGCGGCAGCTTGCAGGTTATTGTTTACCTGGATCCAATACGCATTGATTTTTCCATCTTTAAGCATCCTGCTTTGCAGCACTGCGTGTGCCCCCACTTTACCCGGAATAGTCCCGTCGGGAAGTTTCCATATTTTTTCGGCAATTTTCCGGTGCTCAGGATTATTGACCACCATATCGGCTGGAAGACGGTGAGAAAAAGTACCAACCTCACGCGCAGTGCCGCATGCCGACGGCTGACCTGTAAGTGAAAAAGGACTGTTTCCCGGCGTAGAAATTTTCCCAGTCAGCAAGTGGATGTTATAAACCAAGTTGTTACACCACACCCCACGTGTATGTTGGTTAAATCCCATCGTCCAAAAAGACATAACCTTGGTATCAGGATCGGCATAGAGTTCGGCTAATTCAATCAGTCTGTTTTGTGGAACGCCCGACATCTCGCTGGCCTTCTCCACCGTGTATTCAGAGACGAAATCTTTGAACTCATCAAATGTCATCGGCTCAGAATCGCCGCTATCTGGGTTTTTCGCCTTTTGCTGAAGGGGATTCTCCGGCCGGAGCCCATAACCAATATCCGTCGCACCCCGGCGGAAGTTCACATGTTTACCAACAAAGCTATGATTCACTTTATCGTTTGTAATGATGTAATTGGCAATGAAGTTAAGGATTGCGAGGTCAGATTGGGGCTCAAATACGATCGGAACATCCGCCAACTCAAAGCTACGATGTTCAAAAGTAGATAACACCGACACTTTCACATGAGGATTTGATAGCCGGCGGTCTGTTACTCTCGTCCAAAGTATTGGGTGCATTTCTGCCATATTAGAGCCCCACAGAACAAAGGCATCGGCAGCTTCAATATCATCATAACAACCCATAGGCTCATCAATACCGAAAGTACGCATGAAACCGACTACCGCCGAGGCCATACAATGCCGAGCATTGGGGTCAATATTATTAGAGCGAAACCCTGCCTTCATCAGTTTGGATGCCGCATAGCCTTCATAAATCGTCCACTGCCCCGAACCGAACATGCCAATCGCTTCTGGGCCTTTTTCTTTCAGCACCGCTTTCCATTTTTCGGCCATGATATCGAAAGCTTGCTCCCAGCTAATGGGAGTAAAATCCCCCTCTTTATCAAACTTCCCATCTTTCATTCTTAACATCGGCTGTGTCAGGCGATCATCACCGTACATTATCTTTGACAGAAAATAGCCCTTTATACAATTAAGTCCACGATTTACAGGCGATTTAATATCACCATGGGTCGCAACCACCTTGTCATCTTTAACCCCAACATTGACAGAACACCCAGTCCCACAAAATCGACAGGGAGCCTTCTCCCAGGTGATATTAGTTTTCTCTGAATCGGTAACCACATTGCTCGCCACAACTGGTATCGACATACCAGCCGCCGCCGCGGCACTGGCTGCAGCCTGCGCCTTTATAAACTTACGCCGAGAAAATTTCATTGCTATCTCACTCAACTATTGCTTCACGGTAAAAAACACTCACAATCACAAGCTTTTGATATTTATATTTTTACTAGCCTGCTAATACCTGCAAAAACCACACAATAAACCCATAGCCGCCGACAACGGCAACAGCAAGAATGGGAAACAGAACAATGGTAATAAAAAGAAAAGCCTTTAGTTCAGAACGGTGCTGGTTAGCATCACTCATCATTAACTCCAATTAGTCTGAATACTTATAACTCTAGCTAGCTTCCGAGAATTTGATAACTTGATGAGATAAAAACCTTCGTTGAGAAAATCTCGTATTTTTTGTGCGGATATTATTGAGTGCAATACGCACAATATTGATGCTAGGGTGATAAGGCAGAATATTGCTTAGTTTGGTATAAACACTGTTTGAAAAGGGGTTATGGAGTGACGATCAGTAAAACGAAATCAAGCTTTTACCGACGGCTATATGTCGCACACCTGATTAATTCAGGGATAGCAACCGTACCAGATATCCTTGAGTATACGGGCATGCCGCGGCGCACAGCTCAAGATACGATCAAGAGCCTTACCGAGCTTGATATTGTGTGTACTTTCAAGCAAACAAAAGGTGAACGCAATCGCAGTGGAAGATATGAAATAGAAAACTGGGGGGCGATCAACAAATTGTGGATCGCCGAGAATATTGCTGAAATCAAATCGGTTCTGAATTACCCATAATCACAGCAAGTTGGTAGCGGTTACTTTTTCTTATCCATCATCGCTTTAAGATCTGCAAATGGATTAAACGTCGCGGCTTGGTGATCATCTTCACCCGCTTTCACCACACTGCCCATCTGGTTGTCGTGCTCAGTATATTTTTCATGTTCATGGTCATGACAAAACAAGCAGAGCAACTCCCAGTTACTACCATCTGCTGGATTGTTGGTATGGTCATGATCGACATGGTGTACTGTTAGTTCACGCAGGTTTGAATAGACAAACTCACGGCTACAACGGCCACACACCCAAGGGTATAGTTTCAGCGCTTTTTCTCGGTAGCCTTGCTCTTGCCGAGCATACGCCGCACTGGTTCCATAAAAATCAGAAGACATTTTCTCACCTAGGATTGATTTTGATTACGTCGCTAGTTTAAAGGATTTCACCATCCAGTGCTGCAAAACAATGGGAAATTCATGAATAGTCTCACTGAATGAAACATTTTGCGCTAAAAATGAAAGATAGGATTGTTCAAAATAACAGGTAAAAGCAGTTTATCATTTTACAAATGGCCAAATGACAGAGTAATGTCAATGTTAATTGGTGCTAAATTAAGCGACAAGACGGCTAAATGCTTAATAGTGGGCAAAAAAATCCCCCCCTTGGGTGTAATGCACCTTGATTATGATAATATTTGCCCTAATTTGTGAATTAAACTCTCATTCATATAGAGAAGACGACATATGGCTTTTGATTTTTCTGAACTAACTGTGGACTTATCGGCAATGCCGACAACGATTGATATGGGCCATGCTTGGCTGGGCGGATTAGTGCTCGTTATGCTGGTACTTTATATCTCGAAGAAAGGTAAACCGGTCGAAGTCGAGAAAGTTGTTGAGAAAGAAGTCGAAAAAATCGTTGAGGTTGAAAAACCTGTCGAGAAAATCATCGAGGTCGAAAAAGTTGTTGAAGTTGAAAAGATCGTAGAAAAGATCGTTGAAGTCAAACCTAAGCTTAAAACATCGACACCAGATGCTGCACTACAACTTCTTTCCCTGCTTCAGCAAGAAGCACGCTTTATTGACTTCATGCAAGAAGATCTCAAAGGTTTCAGCGATGCTGAAATCGGTGCTGCTGCCCGTGTTATTCATGAGGGTGGCCAGAAAGTACTATCCGAATACTTCAGCTTTGCCCCTGTACGTGCCGAAGAAGAAGAAACACGTATTACATTACCAAAAGGCTTCAACGCTTCTGAGGTTCGTCTTACAGGTAATGTTGTTGGCGAAGCACCTTTTACCGGAACCCTAATTCACCGCGGCTGGAAAGTGACCGACGTTAAACTGCCAAAACTGGCTGAAGGTCACGATGCAAAAATTGTTGCCGCCGCTGAGGTAGAACTGTGATGCAAGAAATTCAAGAACACCGTTATAGTGTTGGTATCGACCTTGGTACCACTCACTGCGTATTATCTTATGTTGATCTGCAAGACGAAGACGCTAGCGTCAACGTCATGCCAATTCCTCAACTTACCACCCCTGGCCATGTTGAAGAAAAAAGCCAACTCCCCTCCTTCATGTATCAAGCTCACGAATCTGAGCTTGCAGAGGGTGATACTGCCCTACCATGGTCTGGCCATCCAAATGCGATTGTCGGCGCAATGGCCCGTGGCCTTGGTAGCAAAACCCCTATTCGCTTAATCGCCAGTGCGAAAAGCTGGCTCTGCCACGGTGGTGTGAACCGTCGTGATGCCTTCCTGCCATTAAATAGCCCGGAAGAAGTCGCGAAAGTTTCACCGGTTGAAGCGACCCGCCAATACCTTGCTCACCTTGCTGATGCATGGAACCATCAACACCCAGATACGCCGCTGTTCGAGCAGGACGTTACTATTACCGTACCGGCATCATTCGATCCAGCAGCCCGTGATTTAACGGCAGAAGCAGCTCGTGAAGTCGGCTTCAAGCACATGACATTGCTTGAAGAGCCACAGGCAGCTGTATACAGCTGGCTAAAAAACAACGACGATACTTGGCGTGATCAAGTTTCTGTTGGTGACGTTATTCTGGTTGTCGATATCGGTGGTGGTACCACTGATTTATCTTTGGTTGCAGTGACTGAAGAAGAAGGTAACCTAACGCTAAACCGAGTTGCGGTCGGAGATCATATCCTTCTTGGTGGTGATAACATGGACCTTGCCCTTGCCTACCGCTTGAAGATGAAGCTGGCACAAGAAGGCAAGCAACTTCAGCCATGGCAAATCCAAGCGATCACCCATGCTTGTCGTGATGCCAAAGAAGCCCTACTCGGTGACGCAGAGCTTCAAGCTGTACCCATTGTTGTACCTAGCCGCGGTTCAAAATTGCTTGGCGGCACGCTTCAAACCGAGCTGACCCAAGAAGAAGTACAGCAAACGCTAGTTGAAGGCTTCTTCCCTCGTAACACCATTGAGCAGCATCCAGTTGAGATGCAGCGTGGTGCACTGACTCAAATGGGTCTGCCATATGCTCAAGATGCGGCTGTATCTCGCCATGTCGCTGGCTTCCTGAGCCGTCAATCTTCAGCAGTTGATGAACTGTTTGAAAAATACGACCAACTGCACGAAGGGTTTATCCGACCTACCGCTATCCTATTCAACGGTGGTGTACTGAAGTCAGATTTGCTATCTGAACGTTTGCTTTCCATCATCAACAGCTGGCTAACAACGGCTGACAGCCCGGAAGCAAAACTGCTTGAAGGCCTCGATCTCGACTTGGCAGTTGCCAGCGGTGCGTCTTATTACGGTTCTGTTCGTAAAGGCAAAGGCGTTCGTATCCGTGGTGGTATCGCTAGTAGCTACTATGTGGGTATCGAAAGTGCCATGCCTGCAATCCCTGGTATGGAGCCGCCACTGGAAGCACTCTGTGTTGCCCCTTTCGGTATGGAAGAAGGCACTCATGCCGAGGTTCCAAGCCGCGAATTTGGCTTGGTCATTGGTCAGCCTGTGCAATTCAAATTCTTCGGCTCCACGGTTCGCCGTGATGACCCAGCGGGTACCCACCTTGATTGGTGGCAGCCAGAGGAACTGGAAGAGCTGCCAGCTATTCAGGTAACGCTGCCCGTTTCTGATGGCCGTACAGCAGGCGAAATTGTACCGGTTCGGCTTGCTTCACGCGTGACTGAGCTAGGTACATTTTGCCTTGAGGCCATTCCGACTGATGGTGGCCAAAAGTGGCAAGTCGAATTCGACGTTCGCGAGAAATAACATATTGTTATCATAACAACGGCGCCTAAGGGCGCCGTTTTTTTTAGATGAGAACAATTGGCTAGCAAAAACAATATATTATTGAAATCAAAGATTTGATCCCAAAGATAAAGCCTTCATTAATGCACTTAATGCCCTTTTGGGATACTATCAGAAGCCTTAAAAAGTATTAAAACAACCCGTCTGGAGTAATGCATGACCTCTCCTCGCTTCCTTGTCGGTATTGATCTCGGAACAACTCACACTGTTGTTGCCTACACGCCGATTTCAGATAACCTAGAATCGAGCCCAATCGAGATTTTTGAAATAGACCAACTTATCGCCCCTGGCGAGGTCGCACGTAAACCTCTGCTTCCTTCATTTCGCTACCACCCCGCCACTGGTGAAATTGACCCATCTTTAATGGTACTGCCATGGGATATCGAGCCTGTTGATGGTGATATTCAACATGCTATCGTTGGTGAGCTTGCTAGGGAAATGGGCGCTAAGGTTGAAGGTCGCCAAGTTGTCAGTGCTAAAAGCTGGCTATCACATACCGGCGTCGACAGAACCGAAGCTATTCTCCCTTGGTCGGCTAACAACAGTGTTGAAAAAGTCTCACCGGTCATCGCCAGTGCCAGTTATCTTAACCATGTTCGCCAAGCATGGGATTACCACCACCCAAGTGACAAGCTAAAAGATCAGGAGGTCGTGATCACCGTACCGGCCTCTTTCGACGAAGGGGCACGGGCTTTAACATTGGAAGCCGCCAAACTGGCTGGCTTTGGCGATATTTTACTGCTTGAAGAGCCACAGGCGGTCTGTTACGACTGGTATGCTAAAAACAAAGATCAAGCCGAAGCGCTACTTAAAGATATTCCGTTATTAATGGTCTGTGATGTGGGTGGCGGTACCACCGATCTGAGCTTAATCAAAGTTGGTACCAAGGATGACAAGCTCACACTAGATCGGATCGGTGTGGGTGACCACCTTATGCTGGGTGGGGATAACATTGACCTTGCCCTCGCCCATCTTGCTGAACAGCGTCTTCATGGTGCCAGTAAGAAACTCAGTGCTTCCGGCCTATCTAAGCTCATCCAACAAACCCGTAAAGTCAAAGAGCAACTGCTATCTGGCAACGCCCCTAATACCGCAAAAGTAACGATGTTGGGCAGTGGCTCTCGTTTAATTGGCGGAGCTAAGAGTATTGATATGACTCGCGATGAGGTTCATCAAATCGCACTGGACGGCTTCTTCCCACAAACAGACTTCAGCGATCAGCCAAGTCATCGCCAAGCCGCGGTTATCGAGTTCGGTTTGCCATATGCGGCGGATCCCGCTATCAGCAAACACCTTGCCCAATTCATTGCCTTGCATGATTCAGTGTGCCGAGAATCCCTAAAAAATACCGCCCAGGCACCGACAGCAGAACAACCTGCGATCCCTGTTGCTGTATTGCTTAATGGTGGTGTGTTCAACAGTCCTCTATTGTCTAATCGCGTGCTCGATACTTTCTCTCAGTGGAAAGGTGACAGCGTCACTCAACTTGACAATCCGCACCCCGATCTGGCGGTGGCTTATGGAGCTGTTGCATACGCTAAAGCCCGCCACGGTGCACAGCTTAAAATTGGTGGAGGCTCCGCTCGTTCATTTTTCTTAGTACTTGAGAGCAAAAGACGAGAAAAACAAGGACTCTGTCTGCTGCCCAAAGGTATTGATGAAAGTACCGAAATTCGTTTAAAAGACCGCAAGTTTGCTCTAACGCTCGGTGAGCCCGTACGCTTTAATCTGGTTTCATCCACTGACGATAGCCACACCCAAGCCGGTGAAATCTTTACCATAGATGAAGAAAGCTTTGTTTCGCTCCCGCCTTTCATTGCTACATTAGACAGTGATCGTGATCGTGCAGAGCTTGCAGCCAATCAGAAAGACCGCGAAGAAGTCACCCTTGCCTGTCAGCTTACTGAAGTGGGGACCTTACAGCTAGAGTGTGTCAGCAACCATGATGACAATAAACGCTGGAAAGTAGAATTCGCTATCCGTAAAGATTTAGCCAAACTCCATCGTGAAGGAGATAACGCCACCCTTGCCGAGTCGGCTTTACCTGCTCGCATGGATGATGCCATCGCGCTGGTAAAACAAGCTTATGGCGGAAGTACCAAGAACAATAACCCAAACACCATAAAAACCTTGCGTAGCCAACTTGAGAAAACACTTGGTAAACGGGACAACTGGGAAACGCCTTGTCTAAGAGAGTTAGCGAATTCACTTCTCGATAGCAAGAAACGTCGCCGTCGTTCAGATCTCCATGAAAGGAACTGGCTGAAACTCACAGGCTTTACCATGCGTCCTGGCTTTGGCTACCCGTCTGATGAGTGGCGTATGGAGCAAGTTTGGCAGCTTTACCAACACGGTGTTCAATCCAGCACTAGCACACAAACGTGGAGCGACTGGTGGACATTCTGGCGTCGTATCGCCGGAGGCCTAAACCAAGAACAGCAATTGGTCATTTACAAAGACATTGCGAAATATATCAACCCAGCGGCCAGTCGAAACAGCAAGCTCGCCAAAGAACTGCAAGAACGCAGCTACGAAGATATGGTGCGATTGGCTGCGAGTTTAGAAAATTTGCCATTCGACAAAAAACTCCAGCTTATTGAATGGATTTTCGGCCGCCTACAGAAACCGCAATATTCCCAAGCACACTGGTGGGCTATTGGCCGGATTGCAACGCGTAGTCCTTTCTATGGTAGTGCACATAATTTGCTCACTCCTCAACATGTCGCGTACTGCTTACCAGAGCTGATGGACTTCGACTGGCGCAAGGATCCAAACATCGCTTTTGCCGCTGTAATGATGTCTAGAATGACCGGAGACCGAACTTTAGACATTAACGAAAACGATCGAAATGACGTTATTTTGAAGCTAAAATCCAGCAAAGCGCCAGAAAGTTGGATAGATATGGTATCAACCGTCAAGGTCTTGACAGAGAGTGAAACTAAGCGCGTATTCGGTGATGCACTACCAACAGGATTACGCTTAATCGATTAAGGTTCTGTTAGGGTTCAGCTGGTAATCTCATCAATCATAAATGAGAACTAACTTTTATTCCTAAGAGATTTGCTCTGGGAATGTTTTGCCTAGCGAGTACACAACACATGAACCGTTCACAATACAAAGTTATCGCACAGCGGATTTTTAAATCTGACAATCAACGCATTGCCGTTGAGGCTGTGATCTTCGAAGGCCTATCCAGCTATGAAGCTGAAAAGCGCTTCGACGTACCTAAAGGTACACTTTCACGCAATGTACGTAAATACAAGCGTGAAGTAGAATACCTAAATACGGTAGTAGCGGCGTAGTCAATTCGCTCAAATTGAAAAAAACGGAGAATGGTGACATTCTCCGTTTTTTTATACGTGACTTTTGATACTTGGTGGCAAGCGGCTACATCATACGCAACATATCATCGCGTCCTCTTAACCAGCTACTCAACCAGTACAAGCCAATGCCAATACAGAGCATCACTAGGTGAGAAGCAAAACCGAATTCAGCGAAGACTGCATACGCTGACGAACTCGTCAGTATAGAAAATGGCAGGCCATATATTTCTGATAGTACCGCACCAGCTTCACTTGATCCTGTAGCCTGATACATTGCGACTTTAAATAGGATCACTGTCAGAATCGCTGCCAGCAACGGGTATCGGGTTAACTGCGACAAAGCCATAAGCCCCACACCAATAGGAAAAAGGACAATACTCATTAAAGCTAAGCGGCCAAGAAATTCAACCCCATGGATCAGAAGGTTCACCACTGAAATCCCCCAGCTCACCATCACATCTTGGGGCAGCCACAAGGTCGCCATTACCCAAACAATGATATCAGCCGCCATCATTAAGGCTGCAGCAATTAACGGAATGACAACGAGTGCAAAAACCAATTTAACCGCGATAGCCTGGTAATCTGAAACCGGCATCGAGCGCCAAAATAACAAACTACCTTCTTGTTTCTCTTTACGTAACGTTTTCGGAACATAGATAAAAAACAAGACGAGGTACACAATGCCGGCAACCACTTCGTTAAGCTTCCCGACTAATCCAGCAAACGTTCCTTGTGCGATCCCCCAGTCAATAACCCCCTGGCCACTTGACTGCATAGTAAACGAAACATTGTCACCTTGAATTACAAAGACAAAATTGATGATGGCAAAGGCCAACAATAGAAGTGGTAGGCGAATCACAATACGGTGCTCAATCAGCTCTTTCTCGAGGAGTGTTAACCAAGCTCTCATACTTCCTCCTGCTGCAATGCAATGAACACTTCAGACAAGGAAGGTTCACATACTTCCCCTATCGCAGATAGCTTTTCGGCTTTTACATTGTCAAAAATATACACCGAATCTTTTACCCCTTGTTGTATATATAGGGGTCTTGCCGCTTCGGCTCTACGCTTGTTTTCTTCGCTAACGACGACTTTTTGAAAACGACCTTTAAGTTCATCAACGGCACCGTTCATCACCGTTTTGCCTTTCTTCAAAATTAATAGATCCGTTAAAAGATGAGCGACTTCATCAACTTCATGGCTAGCAATAATCATTGAACGCTCACCTTGGTTGAGCCATTCGACCAACTGATTATAGAAACGCTCTCTGAACATTAAGTCCAAGCCAAGAGTCGGTTCATCCAAAATGAGTAAGCGGACGTCGGCAGACATTATCAATGCCAAATGCAGCTGCACCTTCATTCCTTTTGAAAGGCGGCCAATCTTCGTAGATAATTGGATATCGGTCTGTGATAGGTATTTTGTGGCTAATTCACGATCAAAATTGGGATGGACTCCCGCACTGTATTTAACAATTTGTTTTACTGTCATCCATTCAGGCAGCACGGCAACGTCAGAAAGGTAAGCTAAGTCACGAACAATCGCTACCCGCTCTTTCATTGGTTCATGACCAAAAACACTCAATGTGCCATCATATTCATGCGCGCCGAGCAAGCATTTAATAAGCGATGACTTTCCTGCCCCGTTATGCCCTAAGATGCCTAATACCTGTCCAGGTGCAATTGTAAAACTAACCCCCATCAAAGCACGGAACTTACCATAGCTTTTTCCAAGCTGGTGTGCATTTACCAACGTATCCACTATTTAACCTTTCGCTTATTGTCTATTACTACATAAGCATACTATCAGGTTCACAATAGCCCTAATACACTTTGTTACCTACAAGGTTAGATATGAGTGTGTGAATTTACTGACATTAAGACAGTACACTGCTGAGGGAATATGGCATAAAGAAAATGTGCCAATCAAACAATCGACACATTAAAGAGGTATAGTGAAACCCACTCTCATTACATCAGAGTGTGCATTTCCAAAACAAAACTATGTTTGGGACGCCGTTATATTAACCCTGCAACTTTCTAATTGAATGCAAGTTAATGTCGACAAATAAGAATTCTAAAGGCGGTTTTATTCTTCGATTTTATCAACAAGCTCTTCCGGTTCAACACCGTCTTTTTCCATGAGAGCCAGAATTTCCATCATTCGAACTTGACGGGCCTCATTTTTAAACTCATGAAGAACAGCAATAAGGTTGTTAATTTTGTGCAAAGGCATACGTTTAATCACGGCCTTTTGGCGTCCAGGCACCTCATCAGCGAAATCAATAAGCACTTGTCGATAGTCAACACGCTCTTCTTTTGTTACAACACCTGTTTTCGTATCAACTTTTACAGTTTTCGCTTCAACACTATTAAGCATTGCTGATAACGCTTTTTCAGCAGCTGCAAAGTTATCCATCAATATTACCTCTTAAATTGAATATCATGCATTAAGGCACCCGTTAATTATTGGGCTATTCAAGCAATGTAATGATGATATGCAAATAACATTCAAATGATTTTACCTTGCATCAAGAGCAAGAAATTTTTTTCATATTGGACCACAGTCAATGCAGCACATAGGTTGTCAGAAGCAATGAGTGGCAATCGTTAGGAACTACAAAGGGTAGATGCGCTGATAATACCTCGTGTTAGGATCCTTGTGAACATAAATTTAAGGAATTTATCAAATATTCAGCAAAAAGCAGGGTTTTACTGCATATTGATAGTGTGGACTAGAGAGAACACTTTAGCAAATTAATCCATAGGCCGTCTTTGTATTTATCCATTCTCGCATCCAAGCAACTATCGCTGAACCAAACACCTTGCAGTATCTTAGGTATAGGTAAAGTTTCTAATTAATAATGAGAGGCAGGTATTATTTTTGGACATTTACCCTACTACTTTATAGAACTTGTACTGTAAAATCTCTTTTATCAATTGCTAACATGATGAATACAAAGCCTTTTGGCGGACATTAGCGCAGTTTGGTAGCGCACTACTCTGGGGGAGTAGGGGTCGCTGGTTCGAATCCAGTATGTCCGACCAAAATGTTTTATTCTTCCCATAGCCCACGGTACAGTCGATGCGGTTTCAGAATAAAGCCTGTAATTGACGATGATTTAACACAACACATTCAATGAATTAGGTTAAACTATCCCTACCTGATAACGAGTAAAATTCTCTTACGTTGATTTTTTATGTCAAGCCAAGGTATCTTCAAATATTAGGCGCATCGCTACATTGTTTTAAGCGCTCATAGAAGCACAAGGGATTTAACAAACACATGTATTTTTTCGTTAGCCATAAGCATACAGTATGCCTGGCCTCATTATCCATCACCCTAATAACCAAATCGCTATGAAGCTATTTAATATCATACGCTTAGCTTCAATTTTCTGCATTCTACTCGTATCATCTATTTTGTTGATCGACCGCTGGTTCTCCGATCAAGCCTCGCCTCGTATCTTTGATAACATTCAAGCCACTCCTGCCCGCTCTGTTGGGTTAGTACTAGGTACCAGCAAATATATCGCTAAATCACTCAACCCCTATTACCTGTATCGCATAGATGCTGCTCAACAGTTATATAAAGAAGGGAAAATCAATATTTTGTTACTCAGTGGTGATAATGCCCATCGCTCATACAATGAGCCGTGGACCATGAAGCGTGACTTACTTAAAGCCGGTATACCCAATCAAGATATCGTACTGGATTACGCTGGGTTTCGTACGTTGGACTCTGTGGTAAGGGCAAAGAGTGTTTTCGACGCCAATCATTTTGTCATTATCACCCAACGTTTTCACTGTGAACGAGCATTGTTTATTGCAGATCGTAATGATATTGACGCTATTTGCCTTGCTGTCCCAGAGCCCAAAGGTCTAGCCGGATTAAAGATCCGCACCCGGGAAGTCCTTGCCAGAATCAAGGCTGTTATCGATGTATATATCCTTGACATGCAACCCAAATTTTCCGGCCCTAAAGAACCTATAGAAAAAGAGCCGCTAGAAATTGAAGGTCCTCACCTTCCGAAGTAACGACAGGTGAAGTAATTATTCGTTCGTTTACTTTGTTATAGATGGCTTGGTCGCTGGCTGAGCCTGATTACCTTTTGAAGGTCCATCGAACGACTTAATAAATTTTGCCCTGACATTGCGCACATGTAACTGGGCATCCTGCCTAACGCGCTTTTGAATCCCTTGCTGTTTCATATTTCCTGCCAGATTGGATCAATTGTTCTTCATTGTTTGTTGGAATATGATACATCCAGCATAGGAGCAGGAAAATAGGCATAGACCACCTCTATTTGTCATTTAGAGCAATATCACAAACTGCTGCAACTTACTGCCAGTTCCGCGTCAACATGGCAATTTACTGGCTGTGGCTCCATCAGAAAATGGGTAACTTTATACTCATTCCCACTTTACAGCCTCACACTTCAATCAATCAAAACGTCAAACCACCAACAAATTGACGCATCACGATTAACAAAACAAAAACAACCGGTAACATTTATCTCGAGTCAGCTTAATCCAAAAGATTGCACTAGATAACTATAATCAGATGAAAGGAAACAACGATGACAGCCTTGACGATGACACTACGCAAGTGGCTGTTTGACCGGAACAGTATTATTCTTCTGGCAGACATAGCCCTCTTTACTCTACTTTTGAACACCCTACCTTTTGAGAAAAACGTGGTAGTTGGCCTTAGTATTCTTGCTTTCGTTGCAGTACTTTGGCTAACAGAAGCACTGCACGTTAGCATTACTGCAATTTTGGTCCCCATCCTTGCCGTCGGCTTTGATATATTCCCTACCCCCGCGGCTTTAAGCAATTTTGCCAACCCAATTATCTTCCTATTCTTGGGAGGCTTTGCTCTTGCAGCCGCGCTACATAAACAAGAATTAGATAAGGCTATTGCGGATAAAGTCCTGATTATTGCCCAAGGGCGTATGTCTGTTGCTGTATTTATGTTATTTGGTGTTTCAGCCATGCTGTCAATGTGGATCAGTAACACAGCCACGACAGCCATGATGCTGCCACTTGTCCTTGGCGTATTAAATAAAGTAAATGCCAAAAGTGAACGCAGTACTTACGTATTCGTACTGCTAGGTATTGCCTACTGTGCAAGTATCGGTGGTATAGCTACGGTAGTTGGTAGCCCTCCTAATGCTATCGCAGCAGCGGAAGTTGGCCTGAGCTTTACGGAGTGGATGGCATTTGGTTTACCCGTATCTATTGTGTTGTTACCTATAACGGTTGCCCTGCTTTACTTTGTGTTGAAGCCAAACCTTAACCACACCTTTGAACTTGACCACAAACCTGTCGAATGGAATAACAGCAAACTGGCAACGTTAGTCATTTTTGGCATCACAGTCATGCTTTGGATTCTCAGCAAACCGATCAATGGTATGCTCGGTGGAATTAAAAGTTTTGATACGCTGGTTGCCCTTTCAGCCATCGTCATGCTTGGTGCATCACGCGTGGTTCAGTGGAAAGACATCGAGAAATCTACAGACTGGGGCGTATTGCTTCTGTTCGGTGGTGGTATCTGCCTGAGTAACGTATTAAAAGCCACTGGCACAAGCGTCTTCCTGGCACACAGCCTAAGTGGTTTCCTAGAGCAAGCAGGCCTATTCTTCACTATCTTAGTCATTGCAGGCTTCGTGGTCTTCCTCACCGAATTCGCCAGTAACACCGCAAGTGCAGCGCTATTAGTACCTGTGTTTGCAACGGTCGCCGAGGCGCTAGGCGTTTCACCTGTTATTCTATCTGCCTTAATCGCCGTCGCTGCTTCTTGTGCATTCATGTTACCTGTTGCGACGCCTCCAAATGCCATTGTTTTTGGTTCTGGACACATCAAACAGTCCGACATGATGAAGGTTGGTATATATTTGAACGTGCTTTGCATCGCGGTACTTTCTTCCCTTGCCTACCTGTTCTGGTGATCAAAGCTAAATATAACAAGGGCGGTCAATGGACCGCCCTTTTCGATAAATATGGGTATACCAACTTAGTCGACGAATCTTATACCAATCTGGATAAGTCGTTGATCAAGTATTTGCACTGGAGAAATCGTTGTTATCAAGGCAGATATTTTGTAACTAGTGGCTCTAATTACAAAGTATCTAACGCAGAGAACAGCGATTTTAACCTGCAAGACTGATCAAATATTTATGTAGGTTGGTATCACTGTTCATCTGCAGGAAAACGCACACCTATAATTGCACGTGCTTGCGTTGTAATAGCACTGACTATTTGACTGCGGATTAGCCCCTCGTGACTAACGATACTGGCGTTAAATAAACGGGCAAACTCTTCGGCTTCATAACGCATCGTATTTTCATCTTGCTCAACGGATAAGTCGACTACAGGCTCATCTCGGCGGCACAATTTAACACCACGGCACTGGGAAATGAAATCCACCAACAACGTACCCTGCTCACCTTGTATCTCACTTGCAATAAAGCCATCGCTCACCTTGGAATGGGCAATAGTGACATCGAAGTCTTGATAATGCAGCACCAAAGTTCCATGCGCATCAACACCTGAGTCCAATAAAGACCCCTGTGCCGTCATGCTGCCTGGTTCACCAAAAAGCGCAATAGCACAGCTCAGTGGGTAAACCCCGATGTCCATTATCGAACCATTAGAGAATACCGGGTTAAAGGTGTTAGGGTTCTCACCGTTGAGATACTTTTGGTATCGAGATGAATACTGGCAATACGAAAAGTATACCTTCCGTAGCCGACCTAATTTTGGTAACGCCTTCTTAATGACGTCAAAGTTAGGAACATATGTCGCAACCATAGCTTCAAACAATAGCACTTGTTTTTCCGCAGCAAGAGCAACGAGCTCTTGAACTTCGGTAATATTGGATGCCAACGGCTTTTCGCCAATCACATGTTTGCCCGCATTAATAAATACTTTGGCCTGAGGCGCATGCAGTGAATTAGGGCTGGCAATGTATACCGCATCAATAACATCGCTATTTGCCAGATCATCTAGCGAGTCATAACACTTAACTTGACCATATTTACTGGCGAACTCCGACGCTTTGTCCAGTGTTCGGGAATAAACCGCCGTCAACTGGTAGTGACCGGTTGACAATGCCGCGCTGATAAAGCGATCCGTAATCCAGTTTGTACCGATTACACCCAAACGAATCATTGGTTATATCCTTATGGTTATTGGCTATAGGCCCAAGCTACTTCAACACGTTACTTGGGTATAAGCAGTTTAACAAATACTCATAGCGGACATAACCACAACATCTGAATGTAAGCAGGTTACATGTCTTGTGTTAACAGTCAGTTATGGTTTACTTTGATTAGGTCGAATAATAATGACGAGTGACGCTATGTACTACGCGGAAATTACCGGATGGGGCAAATGCCTCCCTCCAACACAGCTCAGTAATGATGAGCTTAGCCAATTCGTTGAAACATCGGATGAATTGGTTCGAACTCGTACAGGTATCGAGTCTAGGCGAATAAGCCATGTGAATACCTCAGATCTAGCTCGTGTTGCTGGCGCTCGGGCGCTTGCAGCCGCTGGTGTGGATGCATCTGAGTTGGATTTAATCATTATTGCAACTTGCTCTCCTGATACTTTAGTGCCGAATATCGCCTCAAAAGTACAGCTCGATCTGGGGGCAATCAAAGCGGCTGCCTTTGATATGAATGCGGCTTGCACCGGGTTTCTTTATGGTCTGGAAACGGCAACCAAAATGATTCAGGCTGGTAACTATCAGCATGTTCTGGTGGTTGGTGCTGAACGCCTTTCATGGTATCTAGACTGGAGTCAGCGCGACACTGCTGTATTATTTGGTGACGGAGCGGGAGCTGCAGTCTTAAGCCGTTCAACGCAACATTCAGGACTGCTTGATGCACAATTGGGCTGTGACCCTGAAGGAAGAGATGTTCTCGCCATCCCTGAATTTGGTACGGCTATGGATCGTTTCAACCCTGACGCAGGGCACTTTGCCTTTAACTTTGTTGGCCGGGAAATTTTCCGACGCGCAGTACGTGGCATGGGTACCGCTGCGAACACCGTGTTACAGCGTGCGAACTTAACCCAAGACGACATTGATATTGTCATTCCCCATCAGGCAAACCAACGCATAATTGAAGCGCTGTGCGACCATGCAGGTATCCCGCAAGACAAAGCCTTCATCAATATCCATAAATACGGTAATACATCGGCGGCCACTGTGCCTATCGCACTATGCGAAGCCGTCGAGCAAGGACGAATAAAACCTGGCGATACCATTTTATCGGCCGCATTTGGTGCCGGCCTGACTTGGGGGGCGGCAGTCATTAAATGGGGGCAACGTGTCACTCCCGTTCACAAGACGGAAATAGCGCTACCAGATTGCCACCAAACAGCGACTGAATTACTCGAGAACGCGATCAAACACTGCAAAAAGTAACTCTGTACCTAAGTTACCTCAAGGTACAGGATATAGAAACCCCGTTAGCCTATTGAGTACCCTTCCTAACACAAAAAAGCACCACTATAAGTGATGCTTTTTTTGTTGCAAAAACATGCTTACTATTGCTAATTCCGAGTACGATTACGACCCCGGTTTTTGTGGATTTGGGATTTCGCCTTAGCCCGGCGCTTATCACTTGAACGGCCACGACGGCGATTTTCAGGCGGCTCGTAGCTAGGGTCTGGTTCATACCCTTCTAGCCATTGCTGGGGCAATCTTGTATCGAGTAGCTCTTCAATAGCACGCAGTGCCCACTCTTCATCAAGGCTCATCAGAGAGATAGCATGTCCTGTTTGCCCTGCTCGGCCTGTACGGCCGATTCGGTGTACATAATCTTCGGCTTTGAACGGCATCTCATAATTGATGACATACTCCAGCTGTTCAATATCAATACCGCGAGCTGCGACATCCGTTGCAACCAAAACTCTCGCTTTACCTGACTTAAAGTCATCCAGAGCACGCTGGCGTGCCCCTTGGCTCTTATCACCGTTGATAGACACGGCCTTGATGCCATCTTTGCCAAGCTCTTTGGCAAGTGCATCCGATCCCTGTCTGGTTTTAGTAAACACTAACACTTGCTGCCAGTTTCTAGAGCCAATGAGGTAAGCCAGCAATTCGCTTTTACGGTGTTTGTCGACTGGATATACCATTTGTTCAACAGTAACCGCCGTACTGTTACTTGGCGTTACTTCGATCAGCTTAGGGTCATCCAAAATATCAAAAGCGAGCTTTTTCACTTGTTTACCAAATGTCGCAGAGAAGAACGCGGTCTGGCGATCGACACGCATCCGCTTAAGGATACGCTTGATGTCATCAATGAAACCCATGTCCAGCATGCGATCAGCTTCATCCAGAACCAGGTAGCTGACCTTACTGAGATCAACCGTACGTACATGTGCATGATCAAGCAGTCGCCCTGGTGTCGCGACAAGAATATCAACCCCAGACTCCAACGCTTTTACCTGCACTTTCATACTGGTTCCACCATAAGCAACGGCAACCTTCAACGGTGTATTTTTTGCGTATAACGATAAGCTGTCAAAAACCTGCTGTGCGAGTTCTCGGGTAGGTGTCAATATCAACGCTTTAACCTGCTTAGTTTCAGTGTCAACATCACTTTCTAGTAAACGGTGGATCAACGGAAGCCCAAAAGCAGCAGTCTTTCCGGTCCCCGTTTGAGCACCAGCCAACACATCGTGACCTGCTAATATTTCGGGGATAGCCTGAAGCTGTACTGGTGTTGGCTGTTCAAAACCGAGTGAAGAAACGTTTTCGACGAGTTGGTGATTCAACCCCAGCGATTGGAAAGACATGCAAAATACCGACAATTTTCAAAAGAGGCGGGATTTTAACAAAAAAGCGGGTGAAGTGTGAAACGATAAAAAAGCACCGCCGAGCGGTGCTTTTGAATTAGCGAATAGTAACGGCCGTTTTACCCAACTAACTTGGGTATCTATCTTACTTAATATTCAGGAATGCAGCACCGCGAACACCGCCGGAATCACCGTGTTTTGCTTTGATGATCTTAGGGCACTTCGCCACAGACAGTAGATACTTAGGAATGCGCTTAGGCATCTCTTCATAAATCAATTCAAAATTTGAAAGGCCACCACCCAGTGCTACAACATGTGGGTCGGTTGCAGTAAATAGGTTAGCAAAACAGATAGCAAGTAGCTCCATAAAACGCTCTACGTGCTCAACAGCTTTAGCTTCGCCTTCCGCATGGGCTTTGATGATCTCAATCGCTTTCTTTTCTTCACCGTAATAATGCGCATACAGCAGTTCGAAACCACGACCAGACAAGTAACTATCTAAACAACCTTTCTTGTCACACCCACAGCCAAGCAGTGGCGCATTGTCACCTAAATGGAACCATGCATCAAGTGGGAGTCGGGTATGGCCTACTTCACCTGCAACATGGTTACGGCCTGAGAACACCTTACCTTCGTAAATAAAGCCGCCACCAAAACCGGTGCCCAAAATCAAGCCTAATACTGAAGGCTCATCTTGTAGCTCTTCATCCCACGCTTCAGATAGTGCGAAGCAGTTTGCATCGTTTTCAATTTTGACCGAACGACCAATTTTCGCTTCAAGATCTTTACGTAGCGGCTTGCCTTTTGCTGCTGGCACGTTAACGGTGAGAACAGTACCGTCATCGGCATCTTCCATTCCTGGTAGACCTAAACCGATAGTGCCCTCGCAACCATACTCTGCATCGTATTTATTGACCAGACTTGCGATAGTCTCAACTAACAGCTCATAGTCGCCAGTCGGGGTTGGCACACGCTCTGTGGCTACTCGCTCAAGTTTTTCGTTAAACGCGCCAAACTCAATTTTGGTTCCACCCACATCAAAGCCGTAGTACATCCTGCACTCCAAAAAATAGTAAAAAAACGAAACTGAAAAAATTATCCACATAACTACACCTACAGACTGTGACGAGGTGCAGATTTAGCAGGGTGGTATGGTGCTACCTATCGCGTTTGCTGAAAGAAACATCAATAAATGTCATAATTAGAAGACAATGCAATACTCTTTTACATTCGACGTGCAGTTATGCATAGGTTCCCATGTACTCATGTAACTGGCTGATTGCATTGTCGTCTGGTAATACACGGTTCATCTTGCCAATCATGTAGCTCTCGCGAAACACATCGAACCACAAATCCAATACATCGGCATTTTTCTGCTCACCATAGAGATCAACAATACGAGCTGCGACTTCAGCGGTCCCTAACTGATTTTCTTTAGAGGCTTCACGTACCTTGTAGCGAGAGGGCTTCTCCGGATTGATAGACAGTACCGGGAACTGGTTCAAGTAAGGGCTCTTGCGAAACATCTTCTTAGCTTCAGCCCAGCTGCCGTCGAGCATGATAAACAGTGGTCGCTTATCTGACTCAATCTCAACTCGCTCAGCAACACGCTCAGGAGCCGCATACTCAGCAGGAAAAACGACATATGGCTGCCACTGTGGGTCTTCCACTAAGGCAAGCATCTCAGAGTTCGGCTCAGTCCGTGACCAAATGAAGGCATAGGTATCTTCAAACAAGTCGGCTATCAAGCGGCCTGTGTTGCTTGGCTTGAGAACCTCGTCGTCATACATCACCAACAAAAAGGCGGCGTTGGATGAAATTTCCGGCTTGCTGGAGCAAATACACAAATGCTTGCGTAACATACAGAATAAGCAGCGCTCTACTTTACCGCCGCGGGCTAGGAACGGACGAGTAGAACGAGCAAGGCGCTCATCATATAACTTATGAACAGCATGGATACGCATAGAAAGCTTCACCTAAAAACCAAAAACGCCAGCATTCTACTGGCGTTTGTATACCCAAGCTAGCTCAAAATTCACTTTCAGGACTGTAATCGGTACTTAGATAGCAAGTCCTGCTGCTTGTGCGCAACATCCGATACCCTACCAGCCTGTTCCACCAGCGTCTTGAGTTCTCGGCTATTGGTTTGAGCTTGCAACGACACCTGCTCAACACTGTATCCTACTTCAATGGATGCATTTTCTTGCTGCTGCGTGGCGGCCGAAATCGCAATGACCTTGTCACTGATACTCACAACAATTGATTTTATTTGGTGGATTGAAGCCTGAACCTCACTGCTTAAATCAATTGATGATGTCATCTCTTCCCGGCTGACGACCATTGCATCGTTTACATCTTTCGCTGCTCGGTGAAGCTCGCTAATGGTGTTTCGGATTGAAGCGGTTTGCATATTGGTTTCACTGGCGAGTTTACGAACTTCATCGGCAACAACAGCAAATCCCCTGCCCTGTTCACCCGCACGGGCTGCTTCTATCGCAGCATTCAACGCCAGTAAATTGGTATTGTCTGCAATAGCACTGATCAACGCCACGACTTCGGTAATTTTATCAACGTGGCTATCTAATTCTTTCATGCGTGTTTCGTTAACAGCAAACCGTTCATCCAGCATGCGCAGACGAGACGTACTTTCATCGATAATATCCACCCCCTGCTGGGCCATATCGTTAGCTTGCTTGGCTTCATGCTCTGACTCTTGGGTACTAGCAACAATTTCTTTAATTGATACCTCAAGCTGAGTGATAGCAGTCGCGATAGCTGCCAGCTCGTCACTTTGTTCTTTAATCGCAATTCGGGATTGAGACGCTGCTTTCTGGCTGGTTTCCGAGGCCGTACTTAGCTGGTGGCTGTTCTCGACCAACTGGCCGATTGTTTGGCTGTTGTTGAAGTTAGATTGATTAAGCAAGCCACCCAATACAGCAAACTCTTTAGGTGCATCCTGCGTTGCCTTAGCGGTTAGATCCCCCTTACTCGTTGCCTCAACCACTCGGTCAATTTTTTGTAGTGAACGTTTCACAGATTGACTAATCCAAGCACTGGAAAGCACAGCAACCACCAAGCCCGCGATGCTGAAAGTAATGAACAATGTCATCGCATTTTCGCTGGCTTGTATAACTCCGTTTTCTCCTTGTTCCACCAAGCTATTGGCACCATCAGTTAGCGTATTAATCTGGTTAGCCATTGATGCTATTTGTTGCTGGGCATTTTGTACTTTGGCAGCTTGCTCTTCCTGCAGGGCCAGGGTATCAAGCTGCAAGGCGACAATACCAGAATCTTCATACAACGCTTTCACCATGGTGAACGGTACAACGATACTGGTGTACTCAGAAAGACTCGCATCAAGGCGGTTCATTTCTCGCCAAGCATAATTCATACCCGATAAATTGGTACTTTGCAGGCTATGAACAAGCCCTTCGGCCTTCGACAGATCTCGCTCCATCATCAACGCCATTAAGTGACTGGCCATTTCCAACGAATGATTGACAAAATTGGAGACATGATTGATGCCGTCAAGATTTGTGGCAAAGATCTCCGAACCAACACGGTTCATCTCTGCCCTTACCGATGACACAGCATAGTTCATCATAGCCTTGTCTGACTCAATCTTACTTTGATTGACTAAGATATCTTGTTGAGATTGGTAAAGAGTGGCCGCAGCAGCCCCGGTCAGCTCAGCTTGAGAACTCAGTGTTCGAATATCATTGATCAACCAACCGAGTTGATTTTCTTCGGCTAACCGCTGCAGCTCACTCAAGGCGATGCTCATCACTTGTTGCTCTTCATTGAATGCCTGATGAGCAATATCAAGCTCTTCAACTGATGAGCTATTGATCATTTCACCAAGTCGTTGAGCTGACTGCAAAGAGGCCCGAACAATAACACTGCTATTCATTGTTACAGGTAACGCTTGATGACTCAGCACCTCAAATTCTCGTGCGACATTTTTTAGGCCGTTATTCCCAAAGTAGGAAAGTAAGCCGCCAGTTGCGACCAACAACACAAAGACAATTTGAATTGAGGCAACGATGGAGAGACGCGATTTGCCCCGCAGCTGGTTTTTCATTCTGATCATATCCCTGATTGAGTTCAGCCAGTATCATGGTGTTATATGTCAACCGCAAAACAGAAACGTAATAATTTCATGTCACTAGGGGTTAACCATTTCGATGACAAACTTACTTAACAAATATGACAGTTAGATTTCAATTGTCAGTTTCGTCAATAAAATCAATGGACATAACAGTAAACATTACCGTATAGGCCGCTTAATACTGGGGAGGGATATAATTGCAGCGGCGTAAAACACAAAAAAGCAGCGAGGCACTGCTTTTTTAGACTTATCGGCTTATCGGCTTATCGGCTTATCGGCTTATCGCACTGTCAAAAAGGTTTTTGACCAGCCCAACATAATCTTCAAGAAAGCGTACTTGCTCATTAGTTGGACAGCGGCTCCAAGCACCAGCAAGCACCTCACTTAAGTCTTCCATTACCGCATCGGCTTCTTGCATTAGTTTGAAGCGGAAGTCAGCGTCGAGATCTGGATTTTGCGAAAAAACGGTCATTAAATTGGTTGCGATCATATCTGTTACTACGTCTTCAACCGTCTCTTCACACCCTTCTGCTTCTGCATTTTCAAACAAAGAAAGGTGTTCTGTAAAGTACTCAATAAGCGCGTGATAACCCTCAGATTCTACAACCATAATCCTATCTACTCTTCCATTGATTCTTGACTAAAATTCACAATTATCGTTTAAGCAGCATACACTTGTTATCGGTAATAGCTTAAAGGAAATTTTGTAGAATATCTTATGACAAAGCAGCCTGATAATATAGCTGGAATTATGATTTTTACCTTAATTTTCTACGACATTTCGCGAATAGCAGCACATTGTTCCGTTGTTGGCTGGTAGAGTGTACAGCGGTTTCGCCCTTGCCGCTTTGATTGATACAGAGCACTATCAGCACATTCCAGCCACTGTTCGTAAGAACTCATCCAAGGAGCCCACTCACAGACACCCAAGCTGATAGTTACTCGGATATCTCGGACATCTACCTTCACTAGCGACTCTTCTATTCGCTTTCGCAATCGGTCGGTAAAGTACTGAGCTAAATCAGCCGTCGTTCCAGGGAGGATCACACCAAACTCCTCACCACCGTATCGACCCGCAATATCAGATTGACGTTTTGCTTTTTTCAATAAGCTGGATATAGACTTAATCACCGCATCACCGGCGATATGGCCAAAGGTATCATTAACCTTTTTAAAGTGATCAATATCGAACATCACCAAACTCGCCGCACTCTGAGTATGGCGGCAACGGTCAAACTCATTAGCCAAACATGAATCCCAATACCCACGGTTATACAACTGGGTCAGCTTATCTGTAATGCTCAAATGAGTCAGCTGTGCATTGCTTTCCCTTAGATGCGTCTTACTTTTCGCAATATCCGATACATCGGTAATCGTTAAACACATATGGCGGTATTCACCGTCTAGCGCCTTAAGCGGAGTCAGCGTCATGTTTTGGTACATGGCTTCCATTCCTCCCGTCACAGGGCTGAAATTGGTGAAGTTAAAAATGTAAGGTCTATCTTCCCAACAACTGAATGAGCGCGTGCCGAGCTTAAATGTGGACTGGATTTTATTCTGTAGCCATTCCTGCGGTAAATCCGGCATTGCCTCAAAAAGGCTTTCTCCCATAATTTGATCAGCACTGATCCCACTATAAGCCTGCATGAAAGTATTCCAAGTCATTACTCGGTACTCCCTATCAAGCATCACGACTCCCGCATCGATATTATCTATCAGCTGCACAGTAAGATGAAAATCAGATAAACTCTCGGGATAATTCACGATAGGGTCTCCATAAAACGCTTAATAACTCGTGTCGATTCATTCTCCATCATAAACAATACATCGCAGGCCATATCCAGATTTTCAGATTGATAGCTGTACTCTATGGTAAAGAGATCGTTATTTGCCGTTTCACTACACCCTCTAACCATATACTCTTCAAGGCAGATGGGCTGACGAATAGAAAAAGGGATATTCATCTGCTCAGACAAGGAAACCAAAAAGGAAGATACCATCAAATTAGCAATATCTGTCATGACTTCACTGTGTTTGCCGTTGAATGTGCTAAATCCCAGTCGATTGCCAAACAAAGTTATATCTTGACCATATAGGCACACCAATGCTTCACCATGAATGCCCCCCCCCACAAAACGCTGTGCAATCGGCGTTGAGTCTGGGCGTTGAATCTGATTGCTGATCATCATTTCCAAATCTCCAGCCCCTAACATCGCAACATTAGGCAATGGCATAGTGATGAACTCTCCACAGTGATCAGAAATAATGGCCGCTCCTTTACCTAAGGCAATGTTAGCGACTTCTTTAAACTGATAGAGGTAATCACTTTCATCGGGAGTTTTGTTTGAATTCTGATCGACGGCTAAAGACACGGGCTGCTCTTTATTATTAAGCACAACCCCTAGTTTCTTTAAGGTGGCGGATAGCTGTTGTTTCGAAAATGGTTTAGCCAGAAAGTAATTCGCCCCGGCATCAACACAACGTTCTATAGCCTGTTGCTGTACATCAGCAGAAAGCACAATCGTTTTTGTCGGATATTGATTGACGGGGAGTTGCTGTAATACACCAAAACCATCCAATACTGGCATAGTCAAATCAAGAAACATCACATCAATATCGTTCTCAGCCAAACAATCTAATGCTTGTTTCCCGTTATCTGCAAAGTACAACGTAACGTCGATGAATTCACCGAAAAACTTCTGAATTGCTCTGTGTACGAGCCGTGAGTCATCACAGATTAATACTGTTTTGTTATGCGACACAAAGATATAACCTAGATTGCTAACCAACAGCGATAATGATAACGCTTTTATCTAAACTTTAAATTTTTTAGCTGAATTAAATTATTCACTTAGTGACAGGGATCTACTTTATAAAAATTGATAGATATATATAAATTCAGTAATTTAGCGAAATCATAACGCATTACAGATTAGCCTCTTCATTCGTGTGGTTTTCTGCATTTTGATTAACGGGTATGATAAAAAGGACGATATCTCAAAAGGACATTATTATAATGAAAATTATTCGCCTACTTCTTGGCAAGCTCATTCTATTGCTCAACGCTGTTTTCTCTCCGAAACCCCAACAACGCGCTCATGACGATCAGCGACGAATAAATAAAGAACTAGAATCAATGGCTCTATACCAATTCGAATCTTGCCCATTTTGTGTCAAAGTACGCCGCGCAGCGAAAAAGATGAATCTGCCGCTAGAAACCGTTGATGCAAAACAACCAGACAACGAGCAGACATTACTCAACGGTGGTGGTAAGCGCAAAGTGCCTTGCTTGCGTATTGAGAACAAATCAGGTGAAGTGACATGGATGTATGAATCAAATGATATTATCCAATATCTAGAAAAGCGCTTCGCTTAACCGATTTGCATTCTCCAACAACACAAAAATTAATGGCTAATGGGTAAAAAAGTGAACTACGTCAATCCTTAAGCCATTTACAGTGCAACTCTCCGCTTTAAATGTCACACTTTCGTTCTTTCTCTAAGAACACGAAAGCTCAATGAAAAAAACCAAAGTCATCACCACCGACGATATCCTCCTAAAACTTTGCCAGTCCTTTTCCTCCGTACTGACTGCGGCAACCGATAGCCCAGTCAGTTACTCGGCAATGGTTCAAAAGATCAATAAAACGAGCCTAAAGCCTGATATCGGGTGTTTTGTTCTGTTTGATGGTGGCTTCACCGGGCTTGTTGTAACCAACTTTTCGCATCAGGCTGCTTTAGAACTGTATCAAGACTATATGCTGAAAATGGGCATGTCGGCGGATGATCTCGCAATCCACCACTCTTCAGACGAGGTTGCAGATATACTTGGTGAGCTAATGAACCAAGTTGTTGGTGATTTTACCGGAAAAATCCGCCGTGAATTACAGGTATCAATTACCCAGAATCAACCCAAAATGTTGGCTCTGAACAAACAAGTACTGTTATCAGTCGATACGAATCTTGATCGTCCACAAGCGCGACGAGTAAGCTTCACAACCGAGAAGAACAATATTTTCTACTTAGAGTTGGCCATGGACAAAACAGAATTCATCCAGCTGGAAGAGTTTGACCAACATGAAGTGTGCGACCCCGATCTCATCATCGAGGCTACACAACATAACTCTCGTACACCGTCCAAACAAGTATCAACAACCGCTCAGGTCGGTCTAGACCTGCTCGACGAGCTTGGCATATAACCGCTTCCCTCAAGATTATTGACGACATACCAGCAGGCAACTTCGCCTGCTGTGCCTATCCCACTCATTGATGAAACAAATAGATCGGCTTAGCTTTGCTAAACTGTTGTAAAAATGGTCAGAGGCTGTGTTTATGTATCGTCAGCGTTTTTGCTCTCTTATTCTTAGTGCAATTATTTGTACCCCTTTTCCAACGTACGCCGAAAAGGTCAATTACAGCGAGCTTGAAAACGGTGACACCATTACTGTCACTCTTGATCAATTGCTACCAACCCAAGCAGTCCTAGACTATGACCAAATCTATGCCAACCTCCAGCGCTACAAAGCCGACTTGAAAAATATGTACAACGATCTCTGTCGGTTAAATGGTGCTAAAGCGGTACAGAAATGGGATGAAAATTCCATGCCGACAGACCCTGAGACTTATCAATGTTCAGGTAAGACGGCGCAGGACAAAGATGCGCTAAGCGCCGTTGTCGTCGGCCCTGATGAAGGTATTCTCTACCTGACAGAAGGGTTGACCATGCTGTCGACATTCTGGGGGATGCCAAATGGCGGCACCAGCGTTCCAATTACGGTGAAAGTAAACCATAACCTACTCGGCTCTGGTGAGGACTTCTGGGCAGAAATGAACAATGATAACGAGGTATGGTTAGTCAATGAGAAAGGCGAAAAAATAAAAACTAAAGACCTACCCGAATACATAGGTATGAAACAGCTTAAGCACGACAAATACCTCTCATTGGTTCATTTTCTCAATGGAATTAGCTATACGCCACCAAAACCCAATGGCAAGGACAATAAAACAGCTACCATTCCATTCCTGGCGTTAAATTGGGCTCTTGAAATTCGCCAGCATATGGAAATCTCCGATTATGACCTCAACGATCCTGAAGAATATGCCACCGCTCTTACAGAGGCGGCCACCATCATGATTGATCTGCCTGACGATGAAGTAATAGGAAAATCCAATCGCACAGCCAGTGATATGGGACAATTCGATCAAGTAGATAGCAAAGCACTCGAAGAACTGGTGACAGATGAAAATTCCTCTTTTGGTCTCGCTATGGCATACCGCATAGCAAAAAAAGAGAAGTCGACGCCTAAAGCCATTCTAGAAGAGCAAGAAGCTCAAAAAGAAAAAGAGGAACTGGATAAAAAAGAGAGTGACGAAAGTATAAAAGAAGCCGAACTTAAAAATAGTCCTAAAGACAGCAATAATAAGTAACTCAACCGCCGGGGAGTCAACAACCAATGTAGTGGTAGACTATCCCCGGTGTTGAGGATGATGGGTATTAATGTCGCAATTTGCTCTCACTAATATCCATTCGGATATCAGAAATAGACTGCATTAACTGCTTTTCCAACTCAGGAATCGACATATTCACGTTCCGATAACCATACTCACCATGACAATTTCGGTAAAGCCGATGTGGATACCTAATAGAGATTGAACGGCTTTCTATCATTGATGGGAAGCGTTCAAATAGCTCGTCATATCGACAGATCCCTTTTCCTACAGGCACAGGTAAGTAGTGGCGATTTTTGATCACACTATCTTGAGCAACAAGGTAATCAGCATTTTTTACCAATGAATAAGCATGACGCAATAGATCTACTCCCGGCTGATTAGAGAATAGATTCGCTGGATTATAAGCAAAGGCCACCCCCTTTTTCTCCAGCATTGCAACAACACGCTCGAATTCAAGCTCGCCACGAACAACGCACTCAATTTGATCCCCGCGATTTTCAAGCAAGATTTTAATGCTATTAGGAAATTGCTCGCTAACGAACTGAATATTAGCAAGTAGATCAGGCATGACATCATTCGCAGGGACTGGGAGTACTAAAACTTTGGCACCAACGTGTTGACTGAAAGTAACCAAAGATTGAATTTCAGCGTGGCCACTAAAATCTAATGTTTCATTGGTTATTGCTACAGAGTGACAATGTAGATCTGTTGTGAGAAAAGCCTCTTTTACAAAATCAGCTGACACATCTAGCTCGCCATGGGCTAACAGCTGATCTGCCACAAACTCAACATTTCTCTCCCCTAGCCGCTCAATAGAAGCTAGGGCTTCTGGTAGTGAGTAACCCGAATACGACGCTGTACTAACACAAAACGTATTCATACATCCCCCTTATCGCTGGTGGGCGATATCTAAAATTTGAAGATAACCTTCAACTTGCCAGGCAGAGCGGCCAATAAAGAGACCGTCAACATCATCCTTAGCCAGCAACTCCGCGGCGTTACTATGATTGACACTTCCGCCATAAATCACGGTGATGGCATCGCGTGATAAACCCGGACGTTGCTCAACGAGCCTATTCTTAATTTCGGTGTGAATGACAGCGGCCTCTTCTGCGCTGGCTGGTACCCCATGCTCACCAATGGCCCATACCGGCTCATAGGCGATAAGCACCTTGCTAACATCCGCATCTGATACACCATGAAGCGCAATTTTAACTTGCCTTACAACTGATTCGGAAGAGACACTCCAACGCTTCTCATCAGCAGTATCGCCAACACATACTAAAGGCTGCATACCCTGGTTGAGTACCTGATGGACTTTTTGATTGACAAAATCATCTGTTTCACCAAATAAACTTCGCCGCTCTGAGTGACCCATCTCCACGACACTAACACCAAACTCTTTCAGCATTGGTGCAGCGACTTCACCAGTAAAAGCACCCGATGGGAGGTGGGCCACGTTCTGTGAACCAAGTTTTACTGCCGATCCCTGTACTTGCTGACTGGCCTGTTGTAAATATGGGAATGGCGGAATGATAAAGGGTTGGATAGTATCTGTGTACTGCTCAACCTTTGCTAACAGTGTCTCGAGATAAGCTGCCGTATGGGCAGCATTACCGTTCATTTTCCAACTTGTACCAATCCAAACTTTCTTCATACTGCCACAGCCTCATTGCAATGATCAGCCATGAACTTGAGGATCAAGGACATTGACATCGCACCAGGGTCAGGGTGACCAAGGGAACGCTCACCCAGCGTTTTTGCCTTACCGGTTGTCGCAATCATATCTTTGGTTGACAGCATACCTCGATAAGAGGCATCTGCTGCATTTTGAAGATCTTGTTCAAAGTCAGCAGGCTGGGTCTGGCGCAGTGATTCAATCGCAGGAACCAAGGCATCAATCATGGTCTTATCACCAGGGTTCGCGCCGCCACGCTTGTAGATGGCTTCCAAGCCAGCATCCAGGAATGCTAATAGCACCGGTGTTGTTAGCGTCTTCTCGCCTTTAATCGCCTTAGCGCCAGAACGGAAAAGCGTACCGAAGATAGCGCCTGATGCGCCCCCCATTGATGCCATCATGGTTGTACCGATAGCCTTAAACGCTTCCGAAACATCAGCGTATTCCGGTGAAGATGCTAGCAGTTCCTCGACGGCAACAAACCCCCTTTCCATACCAATTCCATGATCACCATCACCGATAGCCTGATCGAACTTAGTCAACATTGGTTCACTTTTCACCATCTCGCTGGCGACAAATTTCATCATTTCTACTAATTGCGTCACGTTCATAACTTATTTCCTTAAAGCAAATGAATGACAAGGCTGGTCATAAAGGGCTTTTAGTTCATCGTCTAGCTTGAGCATGGTAATAGACAAACCTGACATTTCTTGAGACGTACAATAACCACCAATGAGAGTGTCATAAACTTTGATACCCTGATTGCGACAAATCTCAGCCACTCGGCGATTGGCGATCAGCATTTCCATATATGTTGATGCACCTAGATTATTAATAAGCAAGCAAACTTCATCACCAGAGGAGAAAGGTAAATCATCGAGCAGCTGTTGCATCAATTCATCGACAACAAGATCTGCCGATTTCATTTTACGTCGTGCAACACCTGGCTCACCATGGAGGCCCATTCCGATTTCAATCTCATCGGCTGGTAGTTCAAATGTGAAAGTATTTGTTTGCGGAACCGAACCCGCAGAAAGTGCAACCCCGATAGAGCGAGTGTTATCTCTAGCCTTCTCTGTTACTGCAACCACTTTATCGAAGTCGTCATAACACTCAGAGGCTGCACCAGCAATCTTAAGTACGAACACATCACCCGCAACACCACGTCGCTCTTTTATGTTCTCTAATGGCGCAGAGGCAATATCGTCCCATACGCGAACTGTGTGCGTACGAATATCATCATCATCAGCAAGTTCAGCAGCAATATCAAAATTCATATTATCGCCAGCATAATTACCATAGATATAAATGACCCCCTTGCCTTGATCAGCGACTTCTGTCGCTTTCAAGATGATATTGGGAGCAGGCGCAGCAAATATATCCCCCAATGCAGCGGCATCTGCAAGGCCATGACCGACATAACCGGCAAAAAGTGGTTCATGGCCACTGCCACCACCTGTGACGATCGCAACTTTACCTTGCGGCATATCGCTACGAATTACGGCACTGACACCTTCAACATATTCCAACTGGCCATGAGTGGCTTCGACTAATCCTTCAAGTTGTTCCTTGGCAACGTTTAGTGGTTCGTTGATCAGTTTCTTTGGCTTCCGCATTGCTACTTCCTTATCGTTATGCTCTGTACATATGATTAATATCACTCATATGTACAAAAAACCGTGACAGCCTATTTCATAATCAAACCTAACTTAACTTCATGCTTTTTCTGTTAAGTTAACGGCATTTTCTCGTTCCAATTCATCGATTCGATTGACTTTATGGGTCGACGGTCCATCAACAAATTCACAAGATAACCATGTAGATACAATTCTTTTCGCCAATTCCGGGCCGATGACACGCGACCCCATCGTAATAATCTGAGCGTTGTTGCTAAGTTGAGCTCGTTCGGCAGAAAACGTATCGTGGCAAAGTGCAGCACGGATACCACTGATCTTATTAGCCATAATGCAAACACCAATACCTGTTCCGCACAAGATAATGCCTCGTTCAGGATCACCGTCTCGTACCGCCAGCGCAACACGCGCTGCAATATCAGCGTAAGGCTCTGACGCTTCATGACCTTCGTTATAGTCAGTAACGTCAATTTGTAATGATTCAAGGTGTTGTGTGATGATTGTTTTTAACTCAGTCGCGGCATCATCACAGCCAATTGCAATTTTCATATCGCCTCCAACATTTGTTCACATAGTGTACACATGAATAATAGCAGGAGTGAACATATGAACAAGGTAAATATTATGAACACAACGAAAAGATCACATAATTTCGCTATTTTGAGTCGAATCAGAGAGAGTCGAGCAGGATAGAACACATGGCACCTTTAAATTAAGCAACTAATGTCAACCTACACAACAAAAGTTCATGATACGTTAACGATAACGTGTCATTCCGCAAAATTATTTATGGTGTAAGTATTGAAAAAAATGAGGTGATCGCTCCGATCACCTCATTGTCGATAAATGATATTTTAAAAACGCACCCTACCCCTCAACACTATCCATATAAAGACATTAGCGACTCATCAAGTTGGGAAGAAAGGTTGAGACTGAAGGCGCATAACTAACAATAACTAAAGATATAAACATTGAAACTAGGAAAGGCAAGATGGCATCAATTATTTTTTCTATACTCAAACCACTTATACTACTCGCAACAAAAATATTAATACCTAGAGGGGGTGTACAAAATCCTATAGCCAGATTACATGTAATTATGACACCAAAGTGAATAGGATCTATTCCAACCTTAACCGCTATGGGAAGCAATATTGGTGTTAGTATAATTATTGCGGCTGTAGTGTCCATAAACATACCAACTAATATAAGGAGAACATTAATTAGTAAAATAATGACAATTTTATTATCAGAAATAGCTGTAATGAAACCTGCGACAGCGTTAGGGATCTGTTCTATGGTTAAAAGGCGACCAAAGGCAAAAGCCATAACTACCATAACTAAGCACGTAACAGAAGTAAGGCTACTTTTGGTTAGTATACTTGGTATATCTTTAAGTGTTATTTCTTTATATACAAACAAGCTAATAATTAATGCATAACCTACAGCTACTGCCGCAGCTTCAGTTGGAGTGAAAACACCTCCATAAATTCCGCCTAAAATAATAACAGGAACCATTAAAGCCCAAAAACTACTCTTTTCTTTTTTATCTACACCGGAAGTACTTTCATCCTTTAAATTATTATCTTGAATGAACTCATCAGTAACACCATCACCTTCGAAAGCTTTCCCCCTCTTAACGCAATATCTTGCTACAATAATGTATCCTGTGGCAAAGATAAGCCCAGGAATTAAGCCGGCTAGAAATAAATCACCGATAGACTCATTAGCAGTAATACCATAAATAATGAATGGTATCGAAGGTGGTATCATTACCCCTAACATACCTGAAGCAGCAGTCAATGCAGCTGAAAATTTTCGTTGATAGCCTCTAACTTCCATTTCTGGAATCATGTTACCACCGATTGCGGCAACAGTAGCAGGAGATGAGCCAGAAATCGCAGCAAAAAATGCAGATGCAAGTATATTTACATATGTCAGTCCAGCCGTAAGTCTACCAACAAGGATAGCAACAGAAGATATTATTCTCTTTGACAACCCACCAGTTTGCATGATGTCGCCAGCTAAAATAAACATAGGAACAGCAATCAAAGGAAAGTTGTTACCACCAGTAATCATACCTTTTGTTATAATAACAGAACCTGGAGCACCAGAAACTAACTCAACCGCTGCAAGAGAAGCCATTCCCAAACAGACGCCTACAGGGACACCAAAAATGACTGTTATTATAAATACTAAAAAAAGCATTAAAGTTAACATTATATTAATTCCTCTGCTTGATTTTTATCAAAACCCCGTAAACTATGGATATCTAATAAAATACTTTCTAATAATCTAATTGCTGAAAGTGCACTACCTATAACCATCGAAATGTACAACCAAAACATTGATACTTTTTCATCACCAATAAACCAATATAAAACTAAAGATTTTTGTTTAGATATGAATGGGCTTGAAGCTTGGCCATAGCCAAGATAAGCAAGCCTAACAAAGAATATCAACATGAGAACTTGAAATAAAATTTGAACTATTTTTTTATACTTTAATGGTATTTTGTCAACAATAACCGTTACTGATATATGTTTTCTAGTCTTAAAACCATAACTTATACCAACCCATATAAACCATACAAAAATCCATCTAACTAGTTCTTCTGACCATGGCAGTGAGCTTTGCATTATATATCTCATGAAAACCTGAGTAATGATCAAAACAAACATGATAAATAATGAGGAAATAAGAAAATAGCGTTCTAAGTTATCATACAAATATTTTAACCTTTCCATAAATATCATCCTTGAATATATTTAATTTTAATAAAACTCAGATAGTTAACATGTAGATATTTCTTTTGCCCTCTTAAGAGGTTTTCTCTATTGCAAAGAGGGCAAAATGTTAACTCGTTAAATATGTATATTTAACTTTTGTTCATTTCTTTTTCTACATTCTTCATCAAAACATTGTACGCATCGACACCAACCATTTGTTTTAGATCATCTTCAATTTCACTAATAGAATCTATAAACATTTGGTTTTGCTCACGAGTAAGATAATTTACTTTTGCACCTTGAGACTCAAGAAAGTTAATGTACTCTTTTTCTTCTTGCGCAATAACTTCTTGCTGATGAACCTCAGCTTCAAGAACTGCTGATTGAATCAACTGTTGGTACTCTTGTGGTAGTGAATTGTATTTGACAGGATTAATACCTACTATATGTGTACTATACACATGATTAGTTAGACTAATATAAGGTGCTACTTCATAGAACTTATTACCAACAATAAGCGAAAAAGGATTTTCTTGCCCATCAACAACTTTTTGTTGAATAGCTGAGTATACTTCACCAAAAACCATTGGTGTTGGATTTGCCCCTAACTTTTTAAAGGCTGCCATATGTGAATCTACTTGCATTGTTCGAACTTTTAAGCCCTGTAAATCGGACGGTTCATATATTGGACGGCGACTATTTGTAATGTGCCTGAAACCATTTTCAAACCACCCTAATCCTGTAATACCAAGATCATCTAATCTTGTAAATAAGAATTGGCCATAGTCACCGTTTAAAACATTCAGTGCTACCTCACGATTAGGAAAAACATAAGGTAGTTCAGATGCACTAAACGCTTTATCCCATCCACCTAATACAGCAACATTAGAACCGACCATATCAAGTGTGCCCATTTGCACTAATTCTAGAAGCTCTCTTTCTTCACCCATTTGTGTGGCTGGAAAAATTGTGACTTTTATTTCACCATTTGACTCTTTTTCAACTTTTTCCTTAAAGAACTTCCATGCTTCATGATGAGGGCTCGTCACCGGCGATCCGTGACCAACACTTAGTGTCGTATTAGCGGCAAAGGATATACAACTAAAAAGTGCAGCAATAGGAACAAGGAATTTTATAAATTTATTCATTAGTACTCTCCATTATAAATATTAAAGAACTGGCTCTTCTAGTTGAATATCTGTATGCTTATTTACGTATGACTCAAGTATCGTTTTAAAGCATTTATCAACGTTAAAACCTAGTGATAGTTCCTTACTATTATCAAAAGATTTAGGTAAATTATCCATAAATTCTGAAATGAATGGATCTATATCATTTGAAATATAATTCAAATATTCTTTACCAGCAGTACTACTTAGACTATCTATCATCACTTTAGAGGTTACCGCAATACCAGGTAGATTAAAGACTCTAAATTTTATAGTTTTATCAATTGATAGCATCCCAGCATGAATAATATTACTAATCACTGTTTCTGGACTTGAGATCCAAATAGGAAGGTTCATATTTACAGGGCAGTTTGTTTTTTCTCTTTTTAATGGCTCACGAACAATACCACTAACAAACGAAGATGCCGCTTTATTTGCCACTCCAGGCCTTATGCAAATTGTTGGTAACCTAACTGCAACAGCATCAACAATTGAACGCCGACCATAATCATTAATCAATAACTCACACATGGCCTTTTGAGCACCATATGAATTATTTGGTTGGGTAGCGGTCATAGGCATAATTTTATTTGGAAGATCACCACCAAAAACAGCCAATGAACTTGAGAACACAAACCTGATATCTTTATTTACTTGCCTACACCTTTCAAGTAATATTTGTGTCGCATGTAAGTTAACCTTTACACCTAGATCAAAATCTTCTTCTGCATGACTAGAAACTATAGCTGCAAGATGAAATACATGCGTCGTTTCTTTGGTAATTAAAGGTTCTACCTGTTCTGGAACAGTAATATCTGCAATAGCAAATTTGACTTTTTTAGTATCTAAATTATTTTTTTTTGCTGGTAGCTGATCAACCACCGTAATAGATTTTATATCTGAACTATAGTCACGAAGTAAAGAAGTCGTCAACATACTACCTAAAAATCCTGCACCACCAGTTATTACGATATTCATATCTTTCATAATTATATCCTTCCATTTACAGGTTGGTTAATAAAAACCTATAACTTTTCACGTTAATTTAAATAGATAATTTATATTGCATTAATATAGTTGATAGATTCTTCTAATGTTTCTCTTATTCTTCCTATCTCGACAAGTTCAGGACTTCTTATAGCGTTAGCTTTTGAATCTCTATGCATTCTTAGTGGTATTTCCAAGCTAAAATATAAGTTCCCATTCTTAATTTCACTTATAATCTTTGAGTAATCGATAATGCCTTTACCAATTGCAGGGAAGTTATATTCCTCATTTTTATAAATAACGTCTTTTACATGAAAATGTTTACAGTAAGGTAATGAACTAATTGCTTGTTCAACTGGATCTATTTCTGGTAAAAGTGACTTCGTATTTCCGGGATCAAAATTTAGGGCTAAAAAGTCGCTTCCTACTTCATTGATAATATCAATACCGTCACTCAATGTTGAGAATGCATCAAAGTTTGAGTCACCACCATTTTCCAAACAAATTATACAGTCATTTTTTTCAGCATTTTCAACTAGTATTTTTAGATTATTTACCAGTAGTTCTCTTTTATATTTTTTAGTCGTGCATGTGTTTAGATAAGTGATACCAAGTTTATTTGCAAAGGCTATTCTTTTATTAAACTGATTAATAGCATCATCCGATGCTAAATCCATTGTACAACCTAAAGCAAAACTATTTAGCTCATGCTTTTCAAACTTTTCTTTCAATTCGATCGCATGCTCATCAGAAAACATATAGTCGTCGATAGTTCCAACATATCCTTGATTTAAAGCAAGCTCAACATTTTTAACACCTAGGCTTTTGATTACACCTAAACTCTCATCTAAATCATGCCCATCAAATATCGCTGTATTAATTGTCAATCTATCTCGCATATTCATATACTCTTCTCTTACTTATTATGTCTTAGAATCAAAAACCTTGAATCGTTATACACCAGCAGAAAAACAGCCTAAATAAACCACATTGCCTTAAAAATCATTAAGTTAAACTAAGAAAGCATCATAACATATGAACACCAGCAGAACATTTAGCACAATTAAAGCATTGCCAATTAATGCTTTATTTAGGCTTTTTATGTTAGAAATCGAATAATGCATCCACAATCACCTGTTCTTATGTTCACTGATGCTACATATGAAAAGTACAACATATTGAGTATAAAACACACAAATCAGTTATGATTACGGGGCATTGATCACTAAAACTTTATTCACAAGACAGATAACAAGACAAACATCACGCTCACAAGTAAACATGCGAAGTAAAAGAAAACATTGATGCTTACTTCCGTATATAGTTCACATTTATCTTTAATTACATCAGAAAAGATACAGTTAAACTATTGAATTTAAAATAAATAATCAGAAAAAAGGCTTACATATATAGAGGTAAAATTGTTCTAATCGTTAAAAAACGAACGAGATCAACAGCGTTGATTATTGAGTGACTTGAGCTAGAGGGGGAGAATAGAAGGGTGGAAACGGTTATTTCCACAATTAGATCTGTAGTTGCATAATTATTTAGACATGATCGCCCATAAAATTCAACACTTACAAATGCTGAGAAAGTTTACATCAACAAAATACTACTGAGGTTCTAAAGTTAGAAGTCAAAATCGCAAAAAATGAGAGTTAATCTGAGAAGCGTTTGGGCTCAGTATCTTATCTGCAACTGGCCCAAGACTTTAATGGTTGTATATGAGATAAGGTTATCTCTGGCGGTATACATCATCAAGGTTAAGGATTGTCATGGCATTAGATACACTGGTAGCCAACACATTAACAGCTCCAGTACGCAAAGCCCCTAACAGCGATAATGACTTGCTGCTTTCAGAAGCAATAGCGATAACTTCCGGAACATCTTTGAACTCAGCCAGTTTCAGGCCAATGATCCTGTCACTCAAAATACTGTGAGAGGTATTGCCGTAAATATCAAAGAAATCATAACCGGCAATATCACCAATCACACCATGGTTCATTCTGGCATCCGTAACTTCCTGAGCAGTAAACCAGCCTAGGTCTACCATAAAGCTATTTTCGCTCATATCACCGACACCTATGATTGCCATGTCGGCTTTACGGGCTAAATCGAGTGTCTGTTTAATCGTTGGGTTGGCCATCAAGCCTTCACGTATAACCGGATCGGCAACGAAGGCTGGCGCGTAAAGGCTTTCACTGTTACCACCAAATTTCTTCGCAAGCTGACGGCAAATATGGTCAGCATTAGTTTGCCCTCCCCTTGGGTGAATTCCACCAATACCGCAAACAAATTTACAATTCCTTTTAGCTGCAACGCCAACATGTTCAGCTACGGCAGAAACATTGCGCCCCTGACCCACGGTTATCACCATATCATCGGTCAAAGTATTCGACAGATAGCTAGAAACTAGGCTCGCTACCAGGTTGCGTTGCTCATCCTCATGAGGCTGGTCTAACGCGATGAGGGCGCGCTTAATTCCGAAACGCTCAATAAGCCTTTCTTCAAGGTTGGCAGAAAAAACGGGATGATATTTGACCGTGATTTCAACAATGCCTTCTTCACGAGCTTTTTTCAAAAGCCGGCCAACTTTAATCCGAGAAATGCCAAACCGTTTAGAAATTTCTTCTTGTGTAGAACCATTATGATAATAGGCCATTGCGACTTCAGTAAGAAGATCAGTATCAACAGGCAGGTTCAAATCCATAGTGCATCCTTTATCAACTCGGAATTTATATCAACATTATACATATGTTCATATATTTAGAACATATGTTCGGCATCGTATATTTTGTACGATACTTTAAACAGAAATAGATGCTCACGACGTTGAAAAAGAATGAAATTTATTCTCTCTTGCTAATGACAATATGGCGAGACATGGCTGTCTCACCACGATTATCAAACGAGTTATTAACGGCGAAAATTCTTCGCTAAAAACGCATCAAGCTTATTGCCGAAGTTCTGCCTGTCTGTCTGATTCAGTGGCGCAGGGCCACCGGTTTGTACACCTGAGCTTCGCATCGTTTCCATGAAGTCACGCATCTGAAGACGTTGCTTAATAGTGTCTTTGGTGTACATTTCCCCCCGTGGATTTAACGCATGAGCACCTTTGGTGATCACTTCATCTGCCAGTGGGATATCGGCGGTAATCACAAGGTCGCCCGGCTCTGACTGCTGAACAATGTAGTTATCAGCTACATCAAACCCAGATTCAACCTGAATTGATTTAATATGTGGTGATGGTGGAACGCGAATATACTGGTTAGCGACTAACGTCACTGCAACCCCTACCCGATTAGCAGCACGGAACAAAATTTCCTTAACGACATTCGGACAAGCGTCGGCATCGACCCAAATCTTCATACTTTTTCCTTATTTATAAAAACAAAGCACAATAATACCTATGTATCTTGGCATAGTGCCTCATCACTATATATAACAAAAAGCCGCCATAAAAAGGCGGCTTTTTAAATCAAGCTTCAACTAATCGTTGATTAGCCAACAAGACCTTTCTTCGCTAGGTACTCTTCATAGGTACCGTGGAAGTCTTCTACGCCATCTTTTGTAATTTCAAGAATACGCGTTGCAATCGAAGAAACAAACTGACGGTCGTGAGATACGAACAACAGTGTGCCCTTGAAGTTTTCAAGTGCCAGGTTCAATGCTTCGATAGATTCCATATCCATGTGGTTGGTTGGTTCATCCATCAGAAGAATGTTTGGTTTTTGCATAATCAGCTTACCAAACAGCATACGACCCTGCTCACCACCAGAAATCACTTTTACAGACTTCTTAATGTCATTTTGTGAGAACAGCATACGACCAAGAATACCACGAACGGTTTGCTCGTCATCGCCTTCTTTCTTCCACTGACCCATCCACTCAAGCAGCGTGATATCTTCTGCAAAGTCAGCGCTATGATCCTGAGCGTAGAAACCAATGTTATTGTTTTCTGACCACTTAACCATACCATCCATCGGTTCCATCGCACCCGCAAGAGTGTTCAGCAGCGTTGACTTACCGATACCATTTTCACCGATGATAGCAATACGCTCACCCACTTCAACCAGCATTTTAACGCCGTTGATAAGGATATTATCATCATAGCCCTGCTTCAGGCCTTCTACTTCCAATGCGTTACGGAAAAGCTCTTTTTCCTGATCGAAACGGATAAATGGAGATTGGCGGCTAGATGCCTTCACTTCATCCAGCTGAATCTTATCAAGCTGCTTTTGACGAGATGTCGCTTGTTTTGCTTTTGATGCGTTAGCAGAGAAACGGCTTACGAACGTTTGTAGTTCAGCCATTTGCGCTTTCTTCTTCGCATTATCTGCATGTAGACGCTCACGTGCTTGTTCAGCTGCGATCATATACTCATCATAGTTACCAGAGAATAGGCGAAGTTCACCGTAATCTAGGTCAGCCATGTGGGTACAAACACTGTTTAGGAAGTGACGGTCGTGCGAGATGATAATCATGGTGCAGTTACGCGCCAGAAGAATCTCTTCCAACCAGCTAATGGTATGAATATCCAAGTTGTTCGTTGGTTCATCAAGTAGCATGATTTCAGGATCAGCAAACAAAACCTGAGCCAGAAGAACACGAACTTTAAGACCAGGTGCAACGGCGCTCATTAGGCCGAAATGTTGCTCTTCAGGAATACCAAGGCCAAGTAGAAGCTCGCCAGCACGAGCTTCCGCTGAATAGCCGTCCATTTCCGCGAACTCAGTCTCAAGGTCACCAACACGCATGCCGTCTTCGTCAGACATTTCTGGCAATGCGTAAATGCGGTCACGCTCTTCTTTTACTTTCCAAAGCTCTTTGTGACCCATAATCACGGTATCAACCACAGAGTATTCTTCGAAAGCAAACTGATCCTGGCCTAGCTTAGCCATACGCTCGTTTGGATCGAGTGAAACAGTACCGCCTGACTGCTCTAATTCGCCGCCAAGAATTTTCATGAACGTTGACTTACCACAGCCGTTCGCTCCGATAAGGCCATAGCGGTTACCGCCACCGAATTTAACTGAGATATTCTCAAACAGTGGCTTGTCGCCAAACTGCATCGTGATATTAGCTGTAGAAATCAATGTACTGTTCCAATAATGATGTATATCAAGCAATAAAAAAGTCGCCATAAAGACGACTTCCTCACCATGTGCCCGAAGTATAACAGGTTTTGTGAGCTTCATCACGAGTAGATTTCATTCTTCCACGCCCCGTATCTGTTCTTATTAGCCTATCGCTCGAATCGCAGGTATCTCAATTCCAATGATGGCCGGCTTGGTTGCTCTTGTTGCAATCAGTCCAATGCTGAAGTAATACCGACTCAGCGGATGGTTCATAATAACTAATGTATTATGAGACATAAAAACGCTTTGTAATGGTTTCTTTTTCAAACTAAGTTTTATTAATAAGTTTGCTAAAGGATGAGCAATGTTTAAGTTCCCCCCTTTATTAGCCCTCGTGGCTTGTCTACCTTTTTTTGGACATGCCTCAAATGACACCCACACAAATTGCAGTGAAATTAGGGATAATACAGCCCGTTTAACCTGCTACGATGAGGTTTATCATACTAACGAAAGTCTTCCATCAACGGTGAATACTGACAATGACAATTTTAATTTAGATACGATGTCGATCACTGACATCAATCGCTACTTCAATCAAAGAAAGCTATTTCTGTTAACCCCGCATGAACCCAGTTATATATTGCCAGCCTCTTACAACGACAAACCAAATGAAGAAGTATGGCAGCAACTTAGACCTGGATCTGAAATAGACAATCTTGAAGTGAAATTTCAGATAAGTGGCAAAATTAAGTTATGGGACAACTTATACAAAGATAACTGGGATGTATGGTTTGGCTATACCCAAACTGCTTGGTGGCAACTCTATAACTCGGACGAGTCTGCTCCTTTTAGGGAGACCAACTATAGCCCGGAGGTATTCGTTAGTTACTATTCTGATTACGAGCTGCTTGGCTTCAAGTTTGTTGCAACTGACTTAGGTTTGATTCACCAATCTAATGGCCGCTCAGAACCTTTATCACGCAGTTGGAATCGAATTTATGCCAAATTCGAGCTTACCAAAGGCAATTTCCTTCTTTCTTTGCAGCCTTGGTACCGACTTCCTGAGGATGCAAATGACGATGATAACCCCGATATCGACAAGTACCTCGGCTACGGAAACTACCGTCTAAGTTATAAAAGCGACGGACACCTCATAAGCATCTTGCTCCGCAACAATTTTCGCACCAGTGATAATAAAGGCGCTGTAGAGCTAAGTTGGGCTTTCCCTATTTATGAAACGGTCAAGCTGTACCTGCAGTATTACAATGGCTATGGCGAAAGCCTGATCGACTATGACCACTATACAAACCGGCTCAGCCTTGGTCTTTTAATCTATGACTGGATATAAAAAAACGGGCTCAGAGCCCGTTTTTCATTATTAAGGAGGGATTATTCCCAATCCAAGATAACCTTACCTGACATACCTGAACGCATAATGTCAAAGCCTTCCTGGAAGTCATCAATCTTATAGTGGTGAGTGATGATTGGTGTTAGATCAAGACCAGACTGGATCAAGCTTGCCATCTTGTACCATGTCTCGAACATTTCACGACCATAGATACCTTTGATGATCAAACCTTTGAAGATCACCTGAGTCCAGTCGATGCCCATGTCTGATGGCGGAATGCCCAGCAGTGCAATCTTACCACCGTGGTTCATGCTTGTTAGCATGCTGTTGAAAGCAGATGGTACACCTGACATTTCAAGACCCACATCGAAACCTTCTGTCATGCCTAACTCAGCCATCACATCTTCCAGTTTCTCTTCTGCGACGTTAACAGCGCGGGTCACACCCATTTGACGAGCAAGATCCAAGCGGTATTCGTTCACGTCAGTAATAACAACGTGACGAGCACCAACGTGCTTAGCAACGGCTGCAGCCATGATACCGATAGGGCCGGCACCAGTGATTAGAACGTCTTCACCCACTAGGTCAAAAGACAATGCAGTGTGAACAGCGTTACCGAACGGGTCGAAGATAGACGCTAGGTCGTCAGAGATGCCTTCAGGGATCTTAAATGCGTTGAACGCAGGGATCACAAGGTATTCAGCAAATGCACCTTCACGGTTTACACCAACACCCGTAGTGTTGCGACAAAGGTGGGTACGGCCACCGCGACAGTTACGGCAGTGACCACATGTGATATGCCCTTCGCCCGATACACGGTCGCCAATCTCAAAGCCACGGACTTCCTGACCAATGCCAACGACTTCACCCACATATTCGTGACCGACAACCATAGGAACAGGAATTGTCTTTTGCGACCACTCATCCCAGTTGTAGATATGAACATCAGTACCACAGATAGCGGTTTTCTTGATGCGAATAAGTAGATCATTATGGCCAAGCTCAGGCTTGTCCACTTCAGTCATCCAAATGCCTTGTTCTGGCTTAAGTTTGGAAAGTGCTTTGATTTTCATTATATGTTCCTACTGCAGGGTAGATTTGAAAGGACTGGTACTTTGCCAGCCCTTGGCCCTTGAACTACTGGATAATGGGATTAAATAATACCCATGTCCTTGCCCACTTCGATGAAGGCATTGATCGCTTTATCAAGCTGCTCTGGAGTGTGTGCTGCTGACATTTGAGTACGGATACGTGCCTGACCCTTTGGTACAACAGGGAAAGAGAAACCGACAACGTAGATACCCTTCTCAAGCGCACGCTCAGCGAACTCAGCGGCAACTTTTGCATCACCTAGCATAATTGGGATGATAGCGTGATCTGCACCGCCCATTGTGAAGCCAGCAGCTTCCATACGAGTACGGAATTGTTCTGCGTTTGACCATAGGCGGTCACGCAGATCGCCACTTTCTTTTAGTAGATCGATAACACGGATAGACGCATTAACAATTGCAGGAGCAACAGAGTTAGAGAACAGGTATGGACGAGAACGCTGACGTAGCCAGTCGATCACTTCTTTCTTACCTGATGTGTAACCGCCTGAAGCGCCACCCATTGCTTTACCTAGCGTACCCGTGATGATGTCGATACGGTCAACAACATTATGGAACTCGTGCGTACCGGCACCGGTTTTACCCATAAAGCCAACAGCGTGAGAGTCATCAACCATAGTCAATGCGCCGTACTTATCTGCTAAATCACAGATAGCTGGAAGGTTAGCCACAACGCCGTCCATTGAGAACACGCCGTCAGTTACGATTAGCGTATGACGTGCACCCGCTTCTTTCGCAGCAATCAATTGCTGTTCAAGCTCTTCCATGTTGTTGTTCGAGTAACGGAAGCGCATCGCTTTACATAGACGAACACCATCAATGATTGACGCATGGTTCAGGGAGTCAGAAATGATTGCATCTTCTTTGCCAAGAATAGTTTCAAACAAGCCCGCGTTGGCATCGAAGCAAGACGTGTAAAGAATGGTGTCTTCTTTACCCAAGAATGTTGATAGTTTCTGCTCAAGCTCTTTGTGAATGTCCTGAGTACCACAAATAAAACGTACAGACGCCATGCCGAAACCGTGCTGATCCATACCGGCTTTACCCGCTTCAATAAGCTCAGGATGGTTAGCAAGACCAAGATAGTTGTTTGCACAGAAGTTCAACACTTCTTCGCCAGTACTGATAGAAACAGCAGCTTTCTGCTGAGAAGTGATAATGCGCTCAGACTTGTACAGACCTTCAGCTTTTACTTCTTCGATTTGCTGATTGATTTGATCATAAAATGCGGCAGACATGATGTTCCTCACAATAATATCGTTCAACCGGCTGCCACCAATTGACATCCGGAACAAACACACGGTGAAACCGTCTATTTGAGCAATATTTCCATTTATAGATTAGGTGATTTACCTGCAATTATTGCAATTTCACAGGATCTTTGAACTTTAGCCATTCTAATCAAACCGCAATCGGACTATTATCCCCTCTCGTGGAAAAGGTCTCGTGAATTATGGACACAAATAAACTTATTGCCTTAATGCCTGAACTGGCAGTATTTAAAATTGTTGTTGATGAAGGCAGTTTCACTGCAGCAGCAAGAAAGCTGGGAGTGACACCTTCAGCTCTGAGCAAGCAATTGTCCCGACTGGAGCAAACCCTATCTACCAAGTTGCTTGAGCGTACCACCAGAAAACTGGTGATTACCGAGTCGGGTAAAGGTATCTACAACCAATGCGGCACCTTATTGGAAGCAACCAAACAAGCCGTCGAGTTCACGATCTCTGAGCACGAAACGCCATCAGGTTCGCTCACTGTGGCGGCGCCCAAAGCTTTTTTAAGCATTGTTTTACAACCTATGGTATTGCCGTTTCTTACTCAGTACCCGGAAATCGAGTTAAAACTCAAAGCGCGCGATGGCGATATCGACTTGATATCTGAAGGCATTGACGTGGTTTTTCGACTGACGGAAAAACCAACCGAAGGGTTAGTGCTCAAGCAAATGGGTAAAGTGAGCCTGAGCCTATGTGCCAGCCCCGAGTACCTCGACCAAAGAGGCATCCCTACCCATCCAACCGATCTGTTGCAGCACGATTGTCTTTACCTTGGTGAAACACCAACTGATCATATTTGGGACTTTGTCCAAAATGGGGAGATGCACACGATCCCAGTCTCGGGCCGTTATGCTGTCAATCACTCACAGATGCGTCTGCGTGGTGTAATGGATGGCCTGGGTATCGGTATTTTCCCAGACTTTGTGATCAAAAAAGCACTGGCTGAGGGTGACGTGAAACCGGTGTTGGAAGATTGGACTATCAAAGGTAACTACCAAGGCGATATTGCACTGCAATTTGCCCAAACTAAGTTCATGCCCGCTCGGCTGCGGGTCTTTATCGACTATGTCGCCGAGCACATGGCGACGTACACAGTGTCTTGAAGTAGGTAACCCCTGCTTTATCTGTCTCATTCGCCACCACCACAATCTTCAGAGTCATATATACTAAAAGGCATAACAATGAGACAACACTCGCAGTTTTGATCCAATCCGACAAGAATGTCGTTAGTTATTGGCAGCAGCGCTGACTTTTCACAGCGCCATCACCGGCTTTCCACCTTAGCATCAGGAAGGAAGACGACAATGAACCAGCTGTTAACAAACCTATTGGCGATAATTATGGTTGTTTTTAGTATTAACGCCTTTTCCTACCCTACAGGCTCCATGCATTGGAACCACCGTAGCATCTTGTATTTTGCCCCCGAAAAAGATCAGCATGTAAATACATTTATCAAAGAATCACTGATGCATGACTGCATGCTTCAAGAGCGGGATATCGTGGTGGTGGTCATGACCAAAGACGGCTTTAATAAGCCTACCGATGTTTTTAGCCCGGAAGATGTCGTTCGCTTGGAAAAGCTCTACAACATATCCCGAGACTCTCATACCGCTATTTTGATTGGTAAAGACGGATTGGAAAAGCATCGCTGGAACGAACAAACCAACTGGCAACACATTTCTCAATTGGTCGACAATATGCCAATGCGTAAAAAAGAAGTTGCATATACATCGAACAGCCGCTGCTCTATTTAGCTGCGGCCTAATACCAAACTCAGTGATATTCTACGCCCCCTGCTACGCCTAAAACTTTTGCTTCAGGAGGATTCTATTTTCTTGTAAAAGCAGTAAAGTAGCAGGAACATCGACTTCTGAGGGCGGAATAACAATGATGACTAAGCCTTTTTTGTACCACGGACAGGACACCCACTGGGTAACGGTTTCAGAACACGCCTTAACCCTAACGTTTGCCAGTGAAGCTGACACGCTGATTTCCACTATCTTTATTCGTTGCGAGCCAGACAACGAAGAGTTGCTCATAGACATGGAAAAAGGGAGAGCCGAAGGTAGACTCCAATACTGGCATGGCCAAATACCTCTTAACCAAGATAAAGCCTTAACCCATTACTGTTTCAAAATTATGCAGAATAGTCGCCAATGGTGGCTCGACAGTAAAGGGATTAGCCCTCGAATGCCTGGCAGAGAATCACATTTCAAATATAACGCCCAGCACCAACCTCCAGCGTGGGTCAAAAGTCAGGTGTTCTACCAAATATTCCCAGACAGGTTTAACAATGGCGATCCATCTATCAGCGTTGTGGATAACGAGTACTGCCTAAAAGGTAATGAACGACCAACTATCGCCAAAAAGTGGGGCGCGCCGGTATCGGATTCTCATGACAGCAACGGGCCGAATGAATTCTTCGGCGGTGATCTAAAGGGAGTTGAAGATAAGCTGGATTACCTGGAAAAACTTGGTATTACGTCACTGTACTTGAACCCTATTTTCCAAGCACCGAGCAATCACAAGTACGATACCACTGATTACACCCGTATCGACCCGCACTTGGGTAACAATGCGCAGTTTGCTGATATGGTTGAAAACCTCCACCAGCGCAATATGAAAATCGTGCTGGATGCAGTTTATAACCACACGTCGGTCAACCATCCATGGTTTAATCGCTACCAAAAGACACAAGAAACACCCGGCGCATTTGGCAACCCTGACTCCCCTTTCCGCAGTCATTACCAATTCGACGGTGACAGTGAACATTACATTGGGTGGAAAGGCATAGATAGCTTACCAAAGCTCAATTTCTCAAATCCAGAAGTCCAAGATTATATCTATGCCGGTGACGATGCCGTTATCAAGCAGTGGCTTCGTCCGCCGTACAATATTGATGGCTGGCGTTTTGATGTTATCCATATGCTAGGTGAAGGTGTTGGCGCTGCCAACAATGCCCATTATGTCAAAGCCTTCCGAGATGCTGCAAAATCTGTCAATCCAGACTGTTATGTTTTGGGTGAACACTTCTTTGAAGCCACCAGCTGGCTGGAAGGCGATCAAGAAGATGGTGCCATGAACTACTACGGCTTTGCACATCCGGTAAGAGCTTTCTTCGCCAACAAAGATATTGCCTACCATAACTGTAAAATTGATGCTGCCGAGTTTGCTGATTGGCTAGAAGAAGTTCGCGGTAAAGTGCCATGGCAAAACCAACTGGCACAGCTTAACCAGTTGGACAGTCACGATACTATGCGCTTTTTGACGACATTGAACGGTGACCAAGACACCATGAAACTGGCTCTACTGATGTTGTTTACCTATGTTGGCACACCGTGCATTTACTACGGCACAGAAGTCGCGCTAGAAGGAGGCCATGATCCGGATAACCGCCGTTGCTTCCCCTGGGATCGAACTGAAGAGCCTAGTTCGACATACGACTTTGTTAGCAAGCTTATCGCGAACCGTAAGTCCCATCTGGCTTTACAGGAAGGAAGCCTTCATTGGCTGCATGCCGAGCAACAACAACTTGCCTACGCCCGTACTCTGGGCGATGAAAAACTGCTGACTTTGATCAATAACAGCGAGTCATCAAAAGCACTGACCCTTTCTGTTTGGCAGTTAGGCATAGCTGATGATACCGTTCTAAAAGAATTGATCACCGGCGATGAGTGGGAGTGTAAAGATGGGGTGCTAAACATCACTCTTGCAGGGAAAGAAGGCCTACTCCTGACGTTGTAACGTCGGCTTTTACTATTACATAACATCATTCAATAAGCCCTTACTGTCACTTCATAGTAAGGGCTTTTTAACTAACTGCATTCGTGCTGAGTACACCTAGCAGAGTGCTAAAAAAATTAATTTTAATAATGGGTTTAGCGAGATAAGCATCCATCCCCGCATCAAAACAATGCTGCTTTTCACTTTCCATAACATTCGCTGTTAATGCAATAATAGGAACCTGACTGCCATTGTTCGTCTTGCGTATTATCGCCGTCGCTTCCAAGCCCCCCATCTCCGGCATTTGGCAATCCATCAAAATCAAATCTGGAGTGCAGGTTTTCATATAATTGACAGCTTGAACACCATTTTCGACCACATCAATGTTCGTTAACCCCATAGACTTAAGAAAAGCGATAACCAGTTGCTGGTTCACGGGGCTATCTTCCGCAACTAAAATTCGAGTATGAGCAAACTGGGATAAGTCGCATTCTGTACTATCTAGCCTCTCCAACGGATTGACATCACTGATTGATAACGCTTTTTCCATAGATATTCGAAAATAAAATTCCGTTCCCTCACCTTCTTGGCTGATCACACTGAGTTTGGTCCCCATCAACTCACATAACCGACTTGAAATACTCAGCCCAAGACCAGTACCACCATATCGCCTAGAAATGGAACCGTCTGCTTGAGTATATGATTCGAAAATACTTTCAATTTTATCAGCCGAGATCCCAATACCACTATCACATACCCGAATGCATAGCTCCGCCTCATGAGGTTTATCCTGTAAGATCTCTACCAATACATTAACAAAGCCGCGATCAGTAAACTTGACCGCATTCCCTAATAGATTCGTAATAACTTGACGTAAATGCTGCTCATCGCCGTTAAAGTAACAGTCTTTTTCAGGCGGTAAGCTAATATTCAAATCAAGCTTTTTTGCTTTAGCATCCAAATGAACGGTTTTGACACATGAGTAGATAAGTTGGCTCATATTAAAAACTGTTTCTGATACTTCAACCTTGCCGTTTTCAAGTTTGGAATAACTCAAAATTTCATTAATAAGGACTAATAAGGAACACGCTGATTCTCTAATGTACTCAACCTGCTGACTTGCTTCTTGATCTAAGTTTTGCTGTTGCAAGCACTGCACGAAACCAATAATGCCATTCATCGGCGTTCTGATTTCATGGCTCATATTTGCCATGAACTCGCTTTTTACTCTGATAGCTTGATCCAACTGCTCGGCCTGGGATTCTAACGCCTGATTGAGTTCTAATAACTTTTTGTTTCTAAAAAATAACTTCGCATCAGAAGCTTGTACTTTTCTCGCTAAACACCCTACCTCACTATCCGACTCTGTGAATTCGAGTAAACTGACTTCCCCTTTACCAACCAAAGAGAGTTGCTCTGTGATTACAGAAATAGGTTTAGTTACACGGGTATAAACGTAATAAAGAATAAAGCACAGCATAAGAATAAAGGGGAGAGAGAGCTGAAATAAAGAGAACAGTAAATCTTTTACTGTATAAGAGCCTCGATAATACACGGCATATTGGGCAATAATTTCACCATCAAACAACATATCGCTGACAATATTGAAATAAAAGCCTGAATTTAATATCCCTGCTTGCTTAACGTCGATAGCCGAAAAATCACTAGCAAGACTATTCTGATAGCTATGGGTCAACTGGCCTTCAAGGTCAAAAATACTCACCGCTGAAATTTCATCATAATTAGAGTAAAAACGGTTTAGCTTAATTGAACTTTCATGATCAGGTCTTAAAAACGTATCTATAACCAGCGGTGAAGATGTATTCATTAGCACCTCAACTTCCTTTGTCACACGTTTTACATTTTCTTGATAGGTAAAAAGCAGTGACACAAACATTGAGGCCAGCATAATCAAGCCGATAACAACAAAAAGCCTGCGAGCCAATACACCTTTTGTACACATTGTGACCGCTGTCTTTCTTCGACTCTCTGCCATCTTATTGCTTCCCCTCCAGTTCAACCGGCATCGTTCTCATGGCCTACCCTCTTTGCTATCTAAGCCAACGGCGTACCTTCTGAGTATTAAGTAACCCCACGTCTTATTTAAAAGGCAAGAAACGCACCAATTTAGCAATGAAGTAATCCGTTGTTTATAAAGGAGTAGTTACGGTGGTAAGCATCCATTAACCGATAGATTCAATTTGAGAGTCAAATTGCTAAGCGTATTTGTTAACGTCCAAAAATAAGTATCATCATTTTTTACGGGCCACAGATTCAAAGCAGTGAAAATCTTGCGTCACATCACTGTTTCAACTTGCGGCAGATCACATTTACAAGCCGTTAATTTTACTAGGATAAAAACCGCGCTAACGTTACACTTCCCGCCATAAAATTATAACAAAAACATTACAAACCGCTCTGCGGTCTCTTCCCTAACGTGAAAGGTCCAAACTAACGATGAGTCCAGAAAAATACCTTCTAGACTGGCAAACAAGCCAAACCAATGCCGAATCTATTTCACCGCTACTGGGTCAGCTATACCGGCAAAAAGGCGTTGAAGTCCTCATGTTCGGCAAACAAATCGTCAATACCTCAGTCATCGATATCGTTAAATCTCACCGTCTTTCCCGCCGCTACACAGGCTCTGAGCTTTCCCCAGCACAAACACTGCCTCTGATCCAAGCACTCTCGACGCTTGATCTTTCGCCTTGCCGTGTGGATATAGGCCAGCTTGCGCACAGCTACTGGTCAAACAACGAAGATGAAGCCAATATCAGTGATTACCTGCAAACGGCATTACTTGAATCACTAAATAGTAGCCAGTCCGTCGAAACCCGTGATGTTGTTCTCTATGGCTTTGGCCGTATCGGTCGCCTACTTGCTCGTCTACTGGTCGAAAAAAGTGGTCAAGGCTACCCACTTCGCCTTAAAGCGATTGTAGTCCGTGGCGGCAAAGGTGGTGATTTGGAGAAACGAGCCAGCCTACTACGTCGTGACTCAGTGCATGGACCATTTAATGGCAGCATTACCGTCGATGAAAAGCGTAAGGCTATTATCGTCAACGGCAACTACATCCAAGTGATTTATGCCAATAGCCCAGCAGATGTCGATTACACAACATTCGGCATTCACAATGCGCTTGTGGTAGACAACACAGGTATGTGGCGTGACCGTGAAGGATTAAGCCAGCACCTAGGTTGCAACGGTTCGGAAAAAGTACTGCTTACGGCCCCGGGTAAAGGTGATTTGAAAAATGTCGTTTTCGGCGTCAATGAATCAGAGATCCAAGAAGACGATACCATCGTTTCGGCAGCAAGTTGTACAACCAACGCCATTACCCCGATCCTTAAAGCGATCAATGACAAATACGGCATTGATTCCGGTCATATCGAAACAGTCCACTCATTTACCAATGATCAGAATCTCATTGATAACTTCCACAGCGGCGAACGTCGTGGTCGTTCAGCATCACTGAACATGGTGCTGACTTCTACCGGTGCGGCAAAAGCGGTCGCCAAAGCCTTGCCAGAGCTATCAGGAAAATTAACAGGAAATGCGATTCGGGTACCAACACCCAATGTTTCGATGGCGGTTGCTAACCTGAACCTCAATAGTGTTGCAGAAAAAGACGAGCTTAATGCCTACCTGCGAGATATGGCGCTCAACTCGCCACTGTCAGGCCAAATTGACTATACAGAATCAACAGAAATCGTCTCGTGCGACATTGTAGGCTCACGCCATGCTGGTGTTGTTGATGGCGCGGCAACCATCGCCCAAGATAAACGCTGTGTCCTGTACATCTGGTACGACAATGAATTTGGCTACAGCTGCCAAGTTGTCCACTGCATGGAGCAGATGATGGGCGTGCGTTACAAGACTTACCCCGAAGTGAAATAGGTTTAACCTGATCACCTCAAGCGGTTGGCTGAAGAAAAGTTAGTCGCTTGGGTATATTTCCCTTCCATCACAATAATAATATTCCTAGCAAACTTTGCCGCCATATTTTCTGGCGGCTTTTTTTGCCTACCAACAAAAAGCTCGCCTTTGCAGCGAGCTTTTTTCAACTTAACGGCCTAGCTCTTATACCAATCTGGATAAGTAGTTGATCAAGTATTTATGTAGGTTGGTATTACTTATTGCCTAAATGTAACCATGTCTCAACGACCGTATCTGGATTTAGGGAAACCGAATCGATTCCCTGCTCCATCAACCAATCGGCTAAATCATCATGATCCGATGGTCCTTGTCCGCAGATCCCAACATACTTACCAGCTTTATTTGCTGCTTTAATTGCCATCGCCAGCATTGCTTTAACTGCTTCATTTCGCTCATCAAACATATGGGCAATTTCACCAGAGTCTCGGTCGAGTCCCAAGGTCAATTGCGTCATATCATTGGAGCCAATAGAAAAACCATCAAAGTACTTGAGGAAATCCTCTGCCAAAATGGCATTGGAAGGCAATTCACACATCATGATCACCTTCAACCCATTTTCGCCGCGGCGCAGATCGTACTTTGCCAATATATCAATCACCGAGGCCGCCTCGCTCACGGTGCGGACAAATGGGATCATGATTTCAACGTTTTTCAGCCCCATGGTTTCACGAACTCGCTTAATCGCCTCACACTCTAGGGCAAAACAATCTTGAAATTGCTCTGAGATGTAACGCGATGCCCCACGAAAACCGATCATCGGGTTTTCTTCCGTAGGCTCGAATTTCACACCACCCACCAAATTGCGGTATTCATTCGATTTAAAGTCAGACATACGAACAATCACGCGTTTTGGCCAGAAGGCCGCCGCCAATGTTGAAATCCCCTCTGTGAGTTTCTGAATATAAAACTCAACCGGATCTGGATAACCGCTGATTCGCTGATCTATTTCCGCTTTCAGCTCATCAGACTGGTGTTCGTAGTTGAGCAAAGCTTTCGGGTGGATACCGATCATTTTGTTAATGATAAACTCCAACCTTGCTAGACCAACCCCTTCGTTAGGAATGCAAGCAAAGTCAAAGGCTCTATCTGGGTTGCCGACATTCATCATCACTTTCAGTGGCAAGTCCGGTAGGTCATCAACGGCCGAGCGGCGCACTTCAAAGTCCAACTCACCTTCGTAGATGTAGCCTGTTTCACCTTGAGCACATGACACTGTCACTCGCTGACCAGTTTGCAGCAGCTCAGTCGCGTTACCACAACCGACCACAGCTGGAATACCTAACTCACGAGCAATAATCGCTGCGTGGCAAGTACGTCCGCCACGGTTAGTGACTATCGCCGCCGCTTTTTTCATCACGGGTTCCCAATCAGGATCCGTCATGTCAGCAACCAGTACGTCTCCCGCTTGTACCTGATCCATCTGTGACAGGTCGGAAACCACGCGAACTTCACCACTACCAATTCGCTGGCCAATCGCTCGGCCCTCAATCAATGCATGACCCGTTCCATTGAGATGGAAACGCTCCATCACAGTGGCATCATCGCGTGAGCGTACCGTCTCAGGTCGCGCCTGCACAATCAATAGTTCTCCGGTGATCCCATCTTTGGCCCACTCGATATCCATTGGTCGACCATAGTGTTTCTCGATGATCAGCGCTTGCTTGGCCAAGGATTCAATTTCTTGATCGGTTAAGGAGAATTGCGATTGCTCTTGTTTCGAGGTATCAAGAATTTCAACCTGCTTGCCTAAAGACCTATCGTCGGTATAAACCATTTTCAGCAATTTTGAGCCAATAGTACGCCGAACAACCGCTGGATTACCGGCCTGTAAAGTTGGTTTGTGAACATAGAATTCGTCAGGGTTCACAGCCCCCTGGACAACCATCTCACCAAGACCCCAAGAAGAGGTAATAAATACCACTTGGTCAAAGCCGGACTCGGTATCCAAGGTAAACATCACACCAGATGACGCTTTATCCGAGCGAACCATGCGCTGGATCCCCGCTGACAGAGCAACCCCTTTGTGATCAAACCCTTGGTGAACGCGATAAGAAATGGCACGGTCATTAAATAACGATGCAAACACATGTTTCACCGCTTCGATTACCGCATCGATACCACGCACATTGAGAAAGGTTTCCTGTTGGCCCGCAAAAGAAGCATCGGGTAAGTCTTCCGCGGTTGCTGAAGAGCGAACAGCCACCGACAGCATGTCATCCCCCTGAGCCAGCTCTAGGTAACATTCACGAATATCTTGCTCAAGCTCCTGTGGAAACGGTGCTTCAAGGACCCAATTTCGGATAGTCTCGCCCGCTTGCTGCAAGGCATTTACATCTTCAACATCGAGCTCGTCGAGTAGCTGGTAAATGCGCTCGTTGAGTGCGTTTGCTTCCAAGAACTGATTAAAGGCATATGACGTTGTTGCATAGCCATTCGGTACTTTTACCCCCGCATTAGCCAAGTTCGCCACCATCTCGCCAAGAGATGCATTCTTACCACCGACCTTATCAACATCGTTCATTGACAAAGCATCGTACCAGACAACATTCTGTTGCACGGCAATTCTCCTTATTGGATTCAACAGTTTAAAGCAGGTAACCCTTTAGTAAACAATTGCTTTTTGCTGCAAAAAAAAAGCAAAAAATGTCAATTTTTCGAGCAAACCGTCAATCATGTCTCCTTAAGCGTACTTCAACGGATGTTCACGTCAGTAAAGTACAGTTACCTTGTAAGGTTATTGTTATAAATATAAGCGCTAAAAATTCTGTCAAATTTTTCCATTTTCAATGGCTTGAAAATGTATATGTATATGCAATAACTCTGGATATTCACGCATACATAAACACTTTCACCTTTGATGAAGGAGTGCATAACACAACAATTATGCTTTGTAGCACTTAACTTCCGCTTTCAGTTTTTCACCTCTAATAAAAATTATCTAGCAACACATCAAAAAATTTTGAACCTCATCAGGTTTTTGATCTGGCTCAATATTGGTAGACCTTTGAGATGCTCGCAGTGAAATAATTTTTTAACCTTTAAAATCAACAATATAATTAACTCACCAAGTGAATATCAATGAATTTAGATTAATAAAAAGACAAGCAACATCAACAATACTTGCGCTCATACAAGAGCCTTATCTCCGTTATAAAAGCAATCTTTGTAAAAACCTATAAAAGCCAATGTGACATTATCGTTTACAAGATCGCAGCAAAGTGTGATGCAAAAGATAGAAAGTTCGCTAACAGGTGATTATATTGAGTGCTATTAGTCATGCCGCTAAAAATATTTTCAAGGATTAAAATTTTAATGCAATCCAAAACCAATTTACGTGACGTATTCTATGTTTCTGACGGTACAGCGATTACCTCGGAAACCCTTGGCCACGCCGTACTGGGGCAATTCGACATCACAACGCGACAGATGACTCTACCTTTTGTTGAAAGCGTTGAACGTGCCAACAGTGTGAAGCAACAGATCAACCAAGCTTATGAAAAAACAGGGGTTGAACCGTTAGTGTTCTACTCGATTGTACTTCCAGAAGTAAAAGCGATCATTGAGCAGAGTAACGCCCACTTTTACGATGTCCTCAATGCGCTGGTAGCGCCATTGAGTGAAGATTTACAACTAGCACCACAACCGCAGTTACAACGCTCTCATAGCATTGCCAAAGATGCCGACAGCTACCAAGACCGGATTGCGGCTATCGAATACACCCTCGCCCACGATGACGGCGTATCGCTCAACAATCTAGAGCAAGCCGATGTTATTCTTCTTGGTGTATCACGCTGTGGAAAAACCCCGACTTGCCTCTACCTTGCGATGCAGTTTGGGATCAGGGCGGTCAACTATCCCTTCATTGCAGAAGACATGAGTAAACTCCGCCTCCCCAAAGCCATTGAGCCTTATCGTTATAAAACCTATGGACTCACCATCGACACAGAGCGCTTAGTCGAAATCCGCCACGAGCGTTACGCCAATAGCCACTATGCAAGTGTTGAGCAGTGTGAAAGCGAGCTGGGCAAAGTTGAAGCGATGTTCCGCCGCGAGGCTATCCCATACCTCAATACCAGTCGCCTTTCAGTCGAGGAGATAGCCACTCGTTTGCTCGATATTAGCGGCCTTAAGCGTAAGATGTGCTGACTCGGCCTTTAGGTTGTCTCAATGTTTGTTTATCGGCGAGTATTCTGTTTTTTACTACTCGCCGTCGTTACTGAGGATGATTATCACTATCTCATCGCAAAATCTCAATATTGAGAGCTAAAAAAATACAAGGATTCAATCACTTATTAATTTCTTATTTTTCTCCCTATTATTCATCAAAAAATTATCAATTCTTGAAATATGCTTTATTTGAGCTTCAGAAAAATAATAACGAGGTTCCAAAATGATTAGGGTTGCGCTTACAGCATTATCAACAGTATTTCTATTTGCCTGCGGTGGTGGTTCGTCAAGTGATTCGACAGAAACAACAGCAGTCACAATGGATGATGTTAGTGTTAGAACAATTGGTATTGATCAAGTGAATATATCTGGAGAAGACGTTGACTTTTATATTAAAGAGTCAAATGTTGGTGGCGTTTTGTTTGATGAAAACAATAAAACGTACTCCGTTACAGATTCTGATTCTTATTACCATAAAATTAGTTGGACTTCCGCCACACCAATGAGGATTGATGTCGGAACACAAGACACTAACACTCAAGCTAAAGAGTCAAAACAAGATGATATCTTACTAAATAATAAAGAAAAGCTTTGGGCCATAGCTTGGGATGATAACGGTGAACTCACCTTATCAACGGATGTACAGAACCCTGCACCTATTGAAGATAAGTACCGCATTCGCATCTTTACAGTAGAAGATGTATGGGTACAAGTTATCTCAACGGCAGTGTCCAGTACCGAAGTTAAGAAAGGTAACTTCTCTTCTCAAATGATTTTAAGCAATTGTAGCGGGGAGCTTTATTTAGGAGCAAACCAACGCGACATTTGTGACTTAGATATAGGGAAATCTTATTTATTAATTGTTGATGGGGAAAACGTGCTATTAGCAGCAGAAGAAAAATAATAAATATATAAAAAATATAAAATGACAATTATAATTTAGGGTAAATATAAAAATAATATTGCGCTTTGTATTACACGCAGGGAATTGCCTACATAATATATACGTCTGTCTTAACAGAGATACTAAAAAAATCTTATATCATGGAAAGATGACTCTGGTAACTTCGAAGAAGTTTAGGACAAACAAAAGAATACCGTAGGCAGCGGTGGCATAAGCCCCGGCAATTTTTGCCGGGGCTATCTTTATCTAACGGACAGAGTGCTTACTTTGCTTCAGCAACAGCCACTAGCTCTTCATCAGACTTCTTCAAGAACGCATATGTCACACCCGTCACAATCGTACCGGCGGCAATCGCAACCAAATACATCAATACAGGTGAAATTGCATTTGGGATAAACAATACAAACAAGCCACCATGCGGAGCCATCAATTTGGCGCCAAACAGCATAGACAGCGCGCCCGTAAGCGCCCCACCCACCATACAGCTTGGAATAACACGCATTGGGTCACGCGCAGCGAATGGAATAGCACCTTCCGAGATAAAGCATAACCCCAGCACGAAAGAAGCTTTACCTGCTTCAGATTCACTGGCGTTAAACTTACGTTTAGCCAAGAACGTTGCCAAACCCATCCCCATTGCTGGTACCATGCCGGCAGCCATAACTGCCGCCATCGGCGCGTAGGTTTGTGATGCCAGCAAACCAACACCAAAGGTGTATGCCGCCTTGTTAACCGGGCCACCCAAGTCAAAACACATCATACTGCCTAGAATAACACCTAGCAGTACAGCATTCGCTGAGCCCATGTTGTTGAGGAAGTCTGTCAGGCTGGTCATTGCCGTCGAAACTGGGCCACCCACCACGTAAATCATGATAAGACCGGTTACCAAACTTGATAGCAACGGAATGATCAAGATGGGTTTCAGCGCTTCCATGGATTGCGGCAACTTAACGTGATCCGCGATAAATTTAGCACTGTAACCCGCAAGGAAACCAGCAACGATACCACCAAGGAAACCAGCCCCCGTGGAGCTTGCTAGCATACCACCAATCAAACCCGGAGCGAGACCCGGACGGTCAGCAATCGAGAAAGCAATGAAACCTGCCAGTACCGGTACCATCAGCGCAAATGCCGAGCCACCACCAATCGTCATCAGAGCAGCAGCCAGTGTCCCCTCTTGTTCAAAGGCGGTAATACCGAATACAAATGAAAGCGCGATAGAAAGACCACCAGCAACAACTAATGGCAACATATGGGAAACACCGGTCATCAAGTGCTTATAGGCACCGGTCTTCTCTTGTTTTGCATCACCTTCAGATGCCGATCCCGCTTGGTGCTGATAAGGCATCGCTGTTGAGAATGCTTTTTCAAACTCTTCTGTCGTTTTCTTCAGAGCTGCACCAGTGCTGGTTTTATACAGCTTCTTACCAGCAAAGCGAGCAAGATCCACTTCAATATCAGCAGCAATAATCACCAAATCCGCTGCAGCAATTTCTTCAGCAGTAAGTTGGTTCTTCGCACCGACTGAGCCACGGGTCTCAACCTTGATTTGGTGGCCCTGACGCTTACCTTCTTCTTCCAACGCTTCAGCAGCCATGAAAGTATGTGCAACACCTGTTGGACAAGCGGTAATCGCCACAATTTTCTTGCTAGCCGACTCGCCCGATACTTCTTCGTTTACGGCAGTTACCGCTGTGAGTGCTGATGCTTGACTGACAGCCTGAGAAAGCGCCGCTTTCGGATCTGCCAAAACATCTTCAATTGAGATTTGCGACAGCTTCTTACCTTTGAAGCGTGTCGTATCCACTGCGGTATCCGCGGCAACGACGATACAATCAGCGTCATCAATAACGGTCTGGCTCAGGGCCTTCACCGGCACGACAGAAGACTGGCATTCAACCGCTGCGGTCCATTTAAGATCTGCTGCTGCCTTTTCAATTAGGCCAGCGGCAATAATGCTATTTGCAATACCACTTGGGCACGCTGTTATTACTGCAATTTTCATTTCAACACCCTCTGATCTGAATCAGCTATTCACGTTATTTAATTGGACATTTTCTTTTACTTTCAGCACTTGGTTGATATCTTCAACACCAACGCCTACTTGGCTGACAGCCAATGCAGACAATGCTGTGGCAAAGCCCAATGTCTCTTTTTTATTCCACTCGTTAAGCTGTCCCCAGCACAAACCTGCAACTAATGTATCCCCAGCACCAACAGTGCTCACTACATTCATTTTCGGTGGCTGGGAGCGAAGCCAACCTTCGCCGTTGAGCCACATAACGCCTTCCGCGCCCAATGAAACAACCACGTTGGTAATGCCTTTTGCGGAAAGTTGTTCTGCTGCTTCCAGCAAAGCATGTTCAGATTCGAGTTCACGTCCGGCCCAATCAGCAAGCTCTTCGTCATTAGGTTTGACCAGCCATGGCGAAGCATCCAAACCTGCGGCAAGAGCAGCCTTGCTGCTATCGAAGAACACCTGCTTACCGTTATCGTGCAACCATTGGATCCACTCTGCGCATTTTTCAGGGGTAATACCTCGTGGGAGGCTACCTGCAATCACGAACACATCATGGCTCTCGGCCAAAGTGTGCAATGTCGTTTCGAAAGCCTTTAGATCGTCTTCACCCACTTCTACACCCGGGAAGTTGATATCACTAACCTGACCACCTAGCTCTACCAATTTGACGTTTATTCGGCTGGCACCCTGCACCCGTACAAAGGCATCCTTAGCACCTAGCTCTTCAAACAACTGGCAAAACGGCTCTTGGTTATCTGCACCTAACAGACCCGTTACGGTAACTTTCGCACCCAGTTCTGCCAGTACTTTCGCCACATTCACGCCCTTCCCTGCTGGGTGCAATGTACCGGTATTAACTAAATTCACTGTGCCTGGGTTAAGAACATCGAGACTACCGGTGAGATCCAAGGCTGGATTAAGCGTAACCGTCACGACCTTTGGCTTGTTATTCATGCTTTGAGATTCAGTCATACTATTTGCCCTCACCAAGCCCATCGGCAATTGCTTGTCCTATTGCGACTAATGCTTCATCTGCATCATCACCCTTTGCCGTGAACTGTAATTCGTGGCCTTGTTTAACGCCTAACGCAATCACCTTCATAAGGCTCTTCGCATTAACAGCTTTACCTTCACCATTTAGGTTGGAGACTAAAATATTACTGTTGAATTTCTTGGCAACGCTTACCAGCATGGCACCCGGCCGGGCATGCAAACCGTGTGGATTGTGGATCTTGAAGACTTCGGTATTACCCTCAAGAGCTTCTTCCGTCAAAAGCGTCACGACCTGTTCGGCAGTAGCAGCAAATAACTTTCCTGTTTGATTGGTGAATAACAATTGGGCCAAGTAATTCATGTTATTGACATGCGCGCCATTACAAGCAGCGACAAACAAGAGACCTTTTACAGGGAAGCCTGCGTCTTCAAATTGAGTTGTTGGTGTAACAAAGGCTAGTGATGTCCGGCTGACACCTTTACTACTTTTGGCGATCCATAGACCTTGACCTAGATGAGTAGCGCCAGAGGCAATAGCATCCGCAACGGTCTCGTTACTCGCCGATTGATGGTTTTTCACCAAGCCAGCTGCGACAGCGGTTAGCTGAACAAGATCGGTTGCAGGAAATTCAAGTTGGACATAGCTTTCATCAAAGTCTGCTTCTAACTGAGCTTCACCATTCAAAATAGCAATCAAGCCTGCTGCGCTATTACTCGTTTTTAGCTTGTCCTCAACGCCATCAGCAGACAGTACTTTGGTGAGCTGCTTAAGGATGCCTAGGTGCTCATCAGATTTGGCAGCGATGCCGATCGCAAGATACACCGTTTTGCCATCACCCCAGCTAACCCCCTGTGGGAAGTGATGGACGCGAACTCCAGTCTCTTTCACCAAACCCCGGGTATCTGTTGTACCGTGAGGAATCGCAATACCGTTACCAAGAAATGTTGAGTTCTGTGCCTCGCGATCCAGCATGCCGTTAACATAGCCGGTTTCAACTAGGCCTTGCTGTTCCAAACCAGCAGCAATCGCTTTAATCGCTTCCTGCTTATCTGTTGCTGATTGATTGAGCTGAATGTCTTTTGTTGAGAGTGACAGCATGTGTTTACTCCAGTTTCGTTAAACCTGGTGAAGACCGGTGTCTTCTTCCCCGTCTACACAAATATAAACCTAAATGACCAACTTCATATTTTGCTAACTGAATCGATTCAGCTTTTGGTCAAAATAAAATTTCAGCAGAATTTAGTTCAAGGTTATATCACTGCTGAAACCATTCAGCTGACATGCTGAATGGTTTCAGCTAATATTGCAAATGTGCCAAAGAGATCGTCACAAAAATTTTGATCCGTCGCACAAAACCATAGTCATATCGATAAGCAACGCCAAAGTGTTTGCGTGAACACGCATATTATTCAACAAGCCAGCCTCTTTCTGTTCGTGATACGAACCAGTAGAATGAAACAGGCCTGCTAACTGTAACCAACAAGAATCAGAATGAAGCTAGACGAGATAGCAAAACTTGCCGGAGTATCCCGTACCACCGCCAGTTACGTGATAAACGGTAAAGCACAAAAGTACCGGATCAGTGAGAAAACCCAGCAAAAAGTGATGGCTGTTGTGAATGAACACAACTTCCGGCCTGATCATGCTGCGACGTCCCTCCGTGCAGGGAGTAGCCGTTCTTTCGGTTTGATCATCCCTGATCTCGAAAACAGCAGTTATGCCAAGTTGGCTAAACTCCTCGAGCACAATGTACGAAAGGCCGGTTATCAGCTGATCATTTCCTGCTCGGATGATGACGCTGATACTGAGATGAAAGTAGCTGAAACACTGTTAAGCCGACGCATAGATGCGTTGATTGTGGCGAGTGCCCTGCCAAGCGATAACAACTTCTACCAAAGAATTCAAAAAGGCGGCGTACCCGTTATCGCTATCGACCGTGCGATGAATGATGAAATATTTGCCAGTGTGATCAGCGAAGATCTTGATGGTGCGTTTGATCTCACTGTTAGCCTATTAGACAAGAAGGTTAAAACAATCGGCTTAGTTGGAGCCGTACCAGAGTTGGGGGTGTCAAAAGAGCGTGAGCAAGGCTTTCTTTCGGCTATCCGTTCGCACAGCACCCTAAAACACCAACCTGAAATTAGAACGCTAATAGCCAATGGCGACCATTTCAGCCAGCAACAAGGTCAGCAGCAAGTACAAAACTGGATCGACAATGGCTGTATGCCTGATGCAATTCTGGCCACCTCCTACACCCTATTTGAAGGTGTGCTCGATTGTTTACTGGCAAATCCGGAATTAATGCAAAAAACTCACCTTGCAACATTTGGTGATAACCGCCTACTGGATTTCTTACCGATAAAAATCCAGTCATTGCCGCAACAGTTTGAGCTCATTGCTGACAATGCATTGGAGCTGGCACTGAATGCTATTGCAGGCCGGTACCGTACTGGGGTGGAAGTGATCCCTCGAAAAATTAAGCGTCGATAAAAATCATGATTGGGCCCGTTGAATAGACCAAGGCCCAAATAATCATGATTTAACTGTATACCGCTTTACTGCCACCTTACCTAGTCGGTACAACCGCTTTACCTGTTTCGTCAAAGCGTCACTCTTATGCTCTATACGGCGCCGGTTGAGTTGGGTATTCACCCCATCTTGAAATGCACTCAATAACGCCTCTGCCAAGCTATCCATATTATAAGGTTGGTCATTGGGCGGCATCGCAACCACAACCTCATCATCAGGCATGATTTTCGCCTTATTGAAATCAAGCGCCGCCTTTATCGTGTTAGCTTTCGCTGATTGCGGCGCTGATAAATCATAAGGCGGCTGCCACTCTAAGGCCGGAGATAAACGGTCAACCTGATTAAGCACCATGATCACTTGTGGCTTTTTGCGACTGCGATTATCCGCCTGCTGATAGTATTCATCAAACTGCTGGCGAAGTATCACATCACTCTTTCGCGCTGGTTGATTGGCTTTCAATACCCAAAGGACAATATCACTCTGTACCATTTGCTTAACCAACAGCTTATTGGTGGTTACCTGCCCATCAATACCCGGTAGGTCAACCAAGTGAATAATATCTATTCCATCGACATAACAGCGGTGAACGACAATACTTTCCGTTGAAGGGATTGCACTCACTTCAGCCACCATATTACCCACAAACGTATTGACCAGCGAAGATTTCCCCGCACTGACCTGACCGACAATCGCCACTCGGAGCGGCTTTAATTCCTCAGCAAAGTGTTCGCTAGCTGTATCACAGTTGTTCAACTCACCTTCCGCGGCTTTATAGCGACCACTGTATAGATCGATTGCTACAGACAGTACTTCCTGCAACAGGACTTTTTTCAAGGTGTGCTGGACTTCCTCACTGACTTCATCAAACAAACGGCCAAGCAGTTGCCCCCTCGCCTCTGCCACCAAGCCTGCTGGCGTCATCGCTCTGAATACCCGGTATACATCATAAAACTTTTTGGCGGCACCAAGCTTCTCTTTATGCTGATATCCTTGTTGAAAGTAGGACAGCTTCAATGTTTCTGCGAAGGGAATATGATTAAGTAAAAAGAGGCGGTAACGATGACTCACCTTCTCCAACATCAACAGAAATTCCGGCGCGGTAAAAGACAAGGCTTGAGTATCGCGTTCAGGATAATATTGACTAGCGACCTCCATCGACAACGATAAGGCATGCTCCCTTAGCCCTATCCAACTATCATCCTGTTCGAGGCGGCGGGCTATTGCTGGATTGAGCTCAGTCCAAACTTCACGGTCAAACTCTCCCCACTCACCGGATGGAGCGACATCATACTCTCCCTCAATACCAATGTTGTTATTCGACGCGCGGCGCGTTTGGCGCAGCCAAATTGCGCCTGCGATAACAACACACGATGAGGATGCAATCAAAATTGATAAGAACAACCATTGATCATCCTGAATAATCCGAAATAACCCCCACCCCGCCAACACGAACAAAGGTATGATCAACGAAGCAAAAACTAAAGGTGCCACCCCAGCGGAGATACGGCTTAGCAGGCTGACACTATTGATTGTCTTTTTCATGGCTGTCCTTTGCCTGCTTTAGCGCTTGTTCAAATACAAAGCGAATATCACTCTCACTAACCGTTTCCCCGCGACTGATATGATAAAGGTACTTACACCCCGCCCGGCCAATCGCATACGTAAGGCCAAAGCTAATAGCAACAGCAACCGCACTCCCTACCGTTTGCCCATATACCGGAATAAACTTCGCCAACTGCCTCACGCCCAACTTTGTTGCGTACTTCAAAGCAAAGCTACTTCCTAATAAGCCAGCGAATTCAGTAAAACGCTTTCGGTTCCACTCAACACCGTATTGACGTGCCAAACTGTGCAGCATTTTCCCTTGTATGGCCGGCACAGACACCAAGCCTACACCTGGAAGCGCATCAGATGCTGCCGCACTGCCTGCATACCACATAACTTCTTGTTGAAGCTTATGGAAATTACTTTGCTCAGCATTGCCATGCTGCTGTGATTGCTGCATCAACTGAATAATTGGTAGCATGTCTGCTAACTGTTCATTCAATGCTGACAGGCCAAACCATTCATTACTTTGGGTCGCTGCACTATCGGGAGCGGTGGCCTGGAAGTCCACATTAACCGACATCAATGTCGTACCCCATACTTTCTCCACCTGAGTTTGGTTATATCGAATAGCTTGAAGCCGTTGTTCTGGGTCGATAATCGACAAACACGCAGTATGGACCACCAATAGACTATCAATACGGCCATCTTTGCGGATTTTTTTCAACGCTGATAGCACATCACTCTGTTCCGGCTCTTCAACTTTCATTACAACCAGTAGCGCATGACTTTGCGCCTGGCAGGCAGAAATATCATCAGAAGGATCATAATCAGCTTCTGATAACCCTCGGGTATCGAGAAAACGCAACACTGGGCTCAGTGAAGGAAAAGCATATTCAACCGCTGTCTGGGTGCAGGGTTGAAAGCCATTACCAACCTCAACCAATTCATTATCCGTGACAGTTGCTATCAGGGTCGACTTTCCTGCGCCAGTTTTACCCAGTAGCCATAATGTTGGCAAAGATGCCTCCCACTGCTGGGTCGCTGCTTGCAAGTCAGGATCTTTCTCCGGATTGATATACTGGTAAATATTTTTGAAAAACTGCTGCATCGATACCTCTAATCCCACATCACACACCCGATAATACCCACATCTGTAATAAACACAATTACAGTCAAAGCATCAGCCTCAAGCTTGGTAAATCAGGGGGGATTTGATCCTATATAATGATCACTGTAGAAATAATAACAAAGTGTTTCATTAACTTATAAATCATAAATTCTATATTTTAGCCATTTTCATTTTCGTAACTATGCAGATTAAAATGGCCTTGCGATACAACGTTTAACAAGCGGCTCTGCCGCTTGCTTTATTTGTTCTTGGTATTTATATTCATATTGAAGTTACAAACTTAGCTTAAAAACAAATCCCGCTGTAAAGACGCTCCAGGCTTACAAGCATATTCCGAGAAATCTGTAACACCTTGGTGCTGCAATACCTCTTCATCAATAAAAAACCTCCCCGTACACTCTTTCGCGTCTCGGGTGAGAACCTCATAACACGCATCAGCCATGATAGTCGGTTGGCGTGAGTGCTCCATAATTTTCTTACCGTTTTTCATATGAGATATTGCTGAAGTGGCAATGGTGGTTTTCGGCCACAATGAATTGGCTGCAATACCATATTCTTTGAGCTCATTTGCAAAGGTCATGGTCATCATCGACATGCCATATTTTGAACTGGTATAGGCGCCATAGTTCTTAAACCACTGCGGGCTTAAATCAATCGGCGGGGAGAGAGTCAAAATATGCGGATTAGACGACTTGCGTAAATACGGCAAGCACGCTTGAGTCAGCAAATACGTCCCGCGCACATTTATCGAAAACATCAGATCAAAGCGCTTGCTTGGCGTGTTTTCCATGTTTTGTAGATGAATACTGCTGGCGTTATTAATTACTATATCAATGCCACCGGTTTGCGTGACAACTTGCTCAACCGCGCTCGCAATTGCGGCTTCATCACGGATATCCAGCACAACAGGAATAGCCTTCCCCTTACCCGCCTGATTAATTTCGTCTGCTGCAGTATATATGGTGCCGGGTAATATCGGGTGTGGCTCAGCGGTTTTAGCGGCTATGACTACCGTCGCGCCCTCTTGCGCGCACCGCTTGGCAATCGCAAAACCAATCCCACGAGAGCCACCACTGATAAATACTGTCTTATTCACCAAGGAACTCGATTGATCAGTCAGCGGCATACTGAGGTTCTCCTCATCAGCCTTGACCTTAGGCATAGAGATAGTATTCACCATCACTTCCAACTGGTTTATCGCTCGTCTTGCTTTATCGAAAAAATTACTCATTACCACAATGCCCTGTAATTATCTTCATTCCATGACCAATGCTAGTAACACTGCATTACTGTGCTTGTCTAACCAAGTATAGAGTAATTATTCGAATTACAAGCAAAGAAAAACTGGAATACCAAAGTGATAAAACACAATCGATATTCCAGCAACTATATATACCCCAGATACTCTGCTGTTAAATTCAGCAACGAGTAAACAATACTATTGCTTAATCCGTATTTGGTTGGGCCTTAGCTACTTCATCTGTCTCATTGTCACTTTTCTTCTCTTGCGGTGACATCTTCATCCAAGAAATGAATAACTCATACCAAATGGCCAAAACCACCGCACCAAGGAAAAGCCCGATAATACCAGCTGAAATCATTCCGCCAATAGCGCCAATCAATATGACGGGCATTGGGATATCTACTCCTCGTCCCATTAACATCGGTTTCAGAAAGTTATCAGACAACCCCGCTAATAGAACCCAAACAGTAAAAATGGTTGCGGGTGTGGTATCCATATATGAAAAAACATAGATAATAACTGGCAACACAATCAATAGAGCCGGCAATTGAGCGATGGCTAAAATGAAAACAACAAGCGTGATAAGCCCTGCCGCTGGTATTTTAAACACAAACATAGCGAGACCAATCAAAACTGATTGGATGAAGGCAACACCTACGACCCCCAACAAAACACTTCGGATTGTTGCCGCTATCAAACTTGCCCATTCTTCACCATGTTTACCAACAACCCGAACGGAGACAAGCCCAACCGCTTTTGCCATCGACTCTGAGTGCGCCATAAAGCCTGCAGCAATAAGCAGTGAGATGATAAACATGACAACTGTTGCTAAGCCACTACCGAGTGCACCAGCAAAAGCCCCCACTGCCGCTTTTATTTCCTCTGAATATTTCATCAGAGCTTGTTCCATATTGGTAGCAAACAAAGCCCATGTACTATGCAGCTTTTCTCCCACCATAGGGATTTCAGCAACTCTTGCTGGAGGTCCCGGCAGTTTAACCGTTTCGCTTTGCAAAAAGTCGGTCAATCCTACAACACCATCGAAAATCGATCCCATTACAATGATCAGTGGCACGACCAATATGGTAATACCTATCACAGCGAGAATAGTGGCTGACAACCCTCGCCTTCCTTTCATTACCCCTTCTAACTTGAGAGTAAGTGGCATCAAAGCCACCGCGATGATTGCCCCCCATAGCACTGGAATAATAAAGGGCTTGATAATGTCATAGGTCCACACGATCAAAATAACTAATAGCCCGATCCTTATGGATGCCTCCAGCATATTATTGATAAATATACTGCTATTTTGCTTTTCAAGTTGTCTATCCATCGTTGTTTTCCTGACTGTTTTGGCTGGCACCGACCAGGCTTGCAACAACAATTGCCATGTAGAACACGCCAGCTGTCGCTTCTAAATACACAATGACCTGAGCAAAGGGTGAGATAGGGCTAATATCGCCATAGCCCAATGTAGTAAGAGTGACAAAACTAAAGTAGGCTGCATTGGAAAAATTATCTCCCCAGTCTTTGGCCTCAAGACCCGTAAAGGATTCAGGGGAAAATTCGAGAATAAGCAAATAGGTAATGGCCCACATTAAACCGAGAAGTAAAAATAACGCCAATGAGCCAACGACCTTATTGTTATCAATACTGCCGGTAAAAAGGATCTGTCGCATAATAGATTTGAACGTGCCGAAAAAGAAACTCAGCATCAAGACCAGCATAGCAACATCGGTTTGCTTGAAATCAAACAATTCTTTGACAATCACCAGCCCAATCCATACCACGGCAAGACTCAACAAAAACCGATACCACCCTGAGTCAAACCGCAAACTCATCAAGCAAACCGCAAACGTCAGCAAGGTAATTCCCTGCATGATTTTATCCAACCAGGTAATATGCAGTACCTGATCAAGTGAAGAACTCACCAACAAGAGAATCAAAGCAGTCGTGAGATAGTAAAAATTATTTTTCTCAGTGATTTTCTTACCCATTTCCCCTCCTGATCCGATTAATGTGTGTGCTCTGCTTTTGAATCCTGTTGCTCGTCCATCACCATAATCGATGCCGTCATGCCGAAGCGCAGGTTCACACCCTCTGGCAATGTCGATAGAGTAATTTTTACCGGGATACGTTGTGCTAAGCGGATCCATTGAAAAACCGGATTCACGCTTGGTAATAAGTTATAGCCCACTGCACCATTTTGTGGGGCTATCCCCCACCCGACAGAGTCAACAACAGCTTCAATCGGCTCTTCTGGATAAGCCATCAAGGTCACTTTTGCCTTATCACCTATGGTGATATTGGATAGCTGGTTTTCACGAAAATAGCCAAACACCCAAAAGCTATTCACATCAACCACAGCAAGTAAAGGCTGGTTGGCAACCGCTTGTGTGCCTTCGCGAATATCCAAGTTAGACACATAGCCATCAACCGATGCAAATACTTGGGTAAACTCCATATTCAATTTGGCTGCACGTAACTTTTGCTCTGAAACTTTGATTTGGATGAGCGACTCTTCATACGATATCTGTCGGCGGGTGATATCTTTCAACGAAACCGCCCCCTTATCTTTGCGTTGAATATCGAGCAAGCGATCTAATTCGATTTTCTTTCCTTTCGAACTTATTTTCGAGCGTTCAAGGGAGGCTTCAGCTTGCGATAACGCAACTTCATATGTCGTGGGATCAATTTGAAATAACAGCTCGCCCTTGCGCACGAATTGGTTATCGACGACGGGTACATAAACCACAGGCCCTGAAACCCGAGGCGCCACCTTGACAATATTGGCGCGAACTTGGCCGTTACGGGTCCACGGGTTGTCGAAGTACTCTTGGTATTTTTGATAGCCATAGTAAATGGCACCACCAATAATGATGAGATTCAGCGCAATAACGAATAGCTTTTTTATACTCTTCATATTCACACCTAAAACTGAATAAAGTAAGCGTCAATAGCAACGGTATAAAGCACCGTTATTGCCAAAAAGGTCACCGATGGATAAGCAATTAGCCGCGATAAACGGGTTTTATTTAAAATGACTACCGTTATCCAAGTCGCGATTACAGACAAAATGATGACAAGTAAAAAGGGCGAGTAATACACATCTCCCCAAGACATTTCATGCGGCACTTCCATTATGGGCCTCCAGGGTAACTCTGCTTGGCCGGATCTATCGGCTCGCCAAACGGTGACACGGCATTTGGAACTTGGTCGGGCGATAGCAGGGGAAGCTGTGTTTCATCCAACATTTCGCCCCAATCTGTTCGGCTCTCCATTTGCGAGCGCAACGCATCATTGAGGTATGGTCGGCCAGTTTCGGCTTCCCACCCGCCGCCGAGTGATTTATAAAGTGCCACCACTTGATTGGCAACATTCCCTTTCACAATCGCATAGGCATCTTCGCTTCGGGTCATCTTCTCAAGCGAATTGAGCAAACGCTCAAAGCTAATTTGGCCATTTTCATACTGGGTCAACGAGATGTTGTAAGCGCGTACCGACGCGTCAACAGACCGAAAGGCAAGTTTCTGTTGGTACTGATTGAGCTGATAGGACTCCAAGGCGTTCGTCACTTCCTGCACCGCCAGTAGCACCTGCTTGTTGTAGTTCGTCAGTGTCTCTTGGAAGCGAGCATCTTGAGCGCGAATAGCGTTTTTCACCCTGCCATACTGGAAAATATTCCACGAGAAAGCAGGACCAAGAGAAAGGTTGAGGGAATCACTAAAGCTAAAATCATTACCTGCAGGAACGGTACTATTGAGACCAATGACGCCAAACAACGAAAATTGGGGGTATAAATCGGCTTCAGCTATACCGATTTGGCTGTTTTGTGCATGAGCCTGTAGCTCGGCAAGTTGAAGGTCGGGACGGCGTAACACTAAACCGGCATCGACTTGTGTACTGATAGGCAACGTCGCGGGAATCAAAGAATATTGGTCGTAATCACTTGTTAGCCGGCTATTTCGCGTACCCTCATATTTATTGTCGAAGACTTTCACTTTGGCATCCACCCAAGGGCTGTCCAACAGCACCATCACCTGGTCCGGCAGAATACCAAGCAGCACTGCAATGGCATTGCGCGATTGCATCATGCCAATTTTCAGGCTGGGTAATGCCGACTCGGTGTTATACAGCTGGGTTCTCGCCTGCTGGACATCTAATTCAGTCACATCCCCCGACTCATACTGGATTTCAGTGATCCGCTCGACGCGGCGCTGAATTTCAATATTCCGTTCAGATAACAGTACCCGCTCTTGGAATGTCCGATAATTGATATAGTTTCTGGCGACTTCTGACGTAATAGTGACCAAAATATCGTGATAGGAAGCGATTGACGCATATAAGGTCGCTTCAGCTGACTCGACGCCAAGCGCATAACGCCCCCACACATCCAGCTCCCAAGCGGCATCAAAGCTCAGCGAAGCATTATCAAAAGTATTCTCGTTTTGGTAAATTTTTGCCACACTACCCGATACATTTTGCCGCTGTGGGTATTGAAATGATTCCGCGACACCCACTGCGGTCCGAGCCTGAAGAATTCTGAGCCCGGCGGCCTCTAAGTCGAGGTTCTGTTGGCTGGCTTTTTCCACTAGCTCATTGAGTACTGGATCATCAAATTGCTGCCACCAGCGCGCGGTTTTGTTTTTGCTCTGCTCAAGATCCGACGTGGACCATGATGTTGGCAACGTAGCTGGTGCCACCCCCTCAAACTTGGGCCCTAATACCGTACAGCCTGACGTAACAAGCAAAGATAACACTGTTATGCAAACGCTGATCTTACTCACCACGCTCAGCCCCCCTAAAACCGCTTCATCGACAATTCTTCCCAAACAACGTCATCACTCACTTGTTTGCAGCTCAGCAATGATTCAAAAATATTTTTCTTCAAGTTTAGGAAGATATAAAACCCGGCAATGTCTGAATTAGAGTACTTATCCAATTCAATATGAGAAAAGTACTCATCGAGTCGAGCTTCTAAGTCTTGATAATCTTGCTTTAAGTGATCAGCATTAAGTTCATCAATTGTCTCTGATTCCACTTTCCATAATGCCTGTGACAATGCAGGGATCACCGTATCTTTATTGCCTTTTTTTGCTTCCACCAATAACGGGTTTTCATCCATTTTTTTACGCGCCTTGATGAAAGTCATCAGGTGATGGTGGAACAAGTCGCATTGTTCGATATAACGCTTAAGCTGTTCGGCCGTGAGTGATGGATAAGGATTAGTGTTAAATTTCGCTCCCCACACCTGCATTTTTTTTAATGCCACTACCATCGTAGTAATACGCCAAACCAACTGTAGTTTTTGCACAAGGGACAGTTGATCAACTTGCAACAATCGGATCACGCCGGTCGCATGACGAAAAAAGCGTTCCCTGAACACCAACAACAAGTGTTCTGGACGACTTGAAAACGGTAAATAATATGAGATCACAACGGACAGCACCGTCATGTAGAATAAAGTGACAATCGTTAGGGTAATGCCGAAGTGATACACCATGTTGTTATCAATACCGAGGGTAAACAAACCTATCAAAAAGAAGATAGTCACCGGACCCTTGAGTACATAGAAACCAACAAAGGTATAAGCAAAAATAAACAAAGCCAGCTCTGCACCTAGGGTTAATTGTGGTAAAAGGAAAACATAGGCGGGAACAGAAAAAACAAAACCCAGCGTAAACAATATCAATAGCATCACGGGGTGAAACGGGAGAAAAGAGAGAATAGAAACAAAGAGTGTGCTAAATATGACAAAGTTATAGCCACCCGGGGGATTAAACTGAATCCAAAATGCGCCAGCGATCCAATAGGTCACAAATACCTTAATGCTAGACTTTGCATTTTCAGCATCCCACCAATTAAAATTGGGCTTGGCCTTTAATGGTGGTAACTCGAATTCGACGGTTCCAGTCAATGAATCGATACTGCTGATACAGCTTTCAAGCTTGGCTAACCGCTCTCGCAATTGATTAAACAAATAACCCGATGATACCGCCTCCCCTCGATATAAATGGCTGGCTTGTTTCAGCCTTTCTCCATCATACTCAACAGGATCCAACGGCTGGGGAGAATGTGCAGCTTGTTTTTCCCATGCATCAGGGAGCCTTTCGAATAATTGGATCACCTCTGTGCGTAATTTATCAAAGTCACGAAGGTATTCTATTGGGTGCCCGCCCGACCGCGAGTGATCTTTGGCAGCAAACAAAAGTAATTCTGTGATCTGACCATACAACGCGATTGTGCCATCCCACTCTTTTTTATAAGCAGATACTTCACTGCACTCACTGTTGAGAGTCTGATATCTCGCTTCGAAGGCCTGTTGAGCAGCAAAGAGCGACTTACTGAGATCGGCTAAGGTGGGTTGCTCTTGGTCGGTTTCGGTCTCTGAGCTAGTCGTATCATCTTCTGATAATTCAGGCTTGGGCTGATCTGCCTTTATCTCTTGTTGCGGTGGAAAGCTCATCGCTTCAAACAAGGCTTTTTGTGCTGAAGCCAAATTATCGCCTAACTGACGAAGATTTTGCTCAACTTTGGGGGGGAAGAGAAATACACCAACGAGGGTATAAACAACGACCCCGAAAACCGTCATAAAAGTACGATCAATACCGTAAAGAAAAGCGCCCTCGGCATCGCCTCCGTTATACATCATCAGAAGCATGACGCCAGTGAGCATAAACAATGTCGGGTCATTCAGGTAAGCTGATCGGATGTAGAACACGATCACCACAACAAGAGAAACCGCCAACATATACAGCAAGCGATCTTGGGCAAAGAACCCCACGAGCAGCAAGCCAATAATGCCACCTGCAATAGTACCAAGTACTCGCAATGTCCCCTTTGCCATAGATTCACGACGACTACCTGTTGATGCAATCAACATCACGGTCGTTGCAGCGGTTGAAGGTTGTGTCCACCCCAAAGCCATTGGGATCATATAGGCTAATGTAAGACTGGTGGCTACACGGAAGGCAAACTTGAACTTATCACTCAGACAAAAAGGTATTAACCAGTTTCCCAACTGGAAAACCGATAGCTTGTCTCTGATACGAAGTACCTGAGTGTCCGCTTTGCTCACCCTATGCCCCTAATATTCGTTATTATGCCCGTGTAGACATAACTACAATGCTAGGATATTTTTTGTAAGGTGTAGCAAAAAATTGTCTTATCTATCGAATTGTTAGAACTCTTAAGCAATAATCATAACAGTGAGAACTCGCTTACAGCTGCGCTAAATTCTTCGGTTTGGAGAATAAATAGGCTGGTGAATGTGCTTCCAATTCCACTTGGGAGCCATAACCCCAGAGAACACCTGCTGACTTTAAGCCATTCTTATGGGCAGCAGTAAGATCGACATAGCGATCACCGATCATCAAGGACTGATCTGTAATCACACCTTGCTCCTTGAGTGCTTCTAGTTGTTGCCACTTTTCTATGCCTACATCACCACCGTCAACAAAATCAAAATGATCAAGCAGATCAAATAGCACTAAAATCTTGCTCGCAAAATCAACCCGCTTGGAGGTACATACCCCCAGACGGTATTTACCTTCCGATTTCAATGTATCAAGAGTTTCGCGCATACCTGCATAAAGTCGATTCTCCGAATACCCCACTTCGGCGTAACGTTGACGAAAGGTAGCAACAAGATCAAGAATCAATGATGGCTGCTTTGAACCAACAAGTTCCATAAAGATTTTATCAAGAGGTGGACCAATATAGCTGGCAATCTCATCTTCACTTCGTGTTTGATAGCCATGTGCAGCTAACGCATGGTTCATAGAACGTACGATTCCCTGTTTGGGATCGCTTATGGTGCCATCTAGATCAAAAATCAATATATCAATTGTCATCCTCTCCCCCTGACAAAGTTCTCAACCAGAAGGCCTGTGGCCCCCTCTGGCTCATCCAAGAATCACGGGTAACAAAAAGCCCCAGGTTTTACGCTGGGGCTTAAATCAATTACTGGCTTTTATTAGAAGGCTCTTCTATCAAAGGCGATTGTTGAAGCGCATTGACGGCATTAAGCAGTAATTTTACTGCTGGTAACATGCGACTTTCATCAATATCAAAGTCACCATTGTGATGGCCTGCCGTTAAATCCGAACCGACTAGGCAATAGATCGCCTTACCCCCGCGAGACTGCACACGATCAAACAAATAACCTGCATCTTCACTGGCACCAAAGTCTTTTTCTCGAACCACTTCGGTAAATCCACTCTCAGGGCCAACACACTCGAGCAACTCAACCAATTCAGGATCATTCTCAAGGCCAATCGCCTCACCTTGGGCACACAGTTTAACATTGACCCCGTGCATCATGGCCGCCGCTTGGGCAATATTCTCTACCTGCTGAAACATATAGGAATTGAGCGCGCGGTTCTCACCACGAGTTTCCCCCAATAACACAGCACTGGCCGGAATCACATTACGTCCGTCGCCTGCATGCATTTGACCAACGTTAATACGCGTCATACCGTCACGGTGACGTGGAATAGCCAGCATTTGATTAACTGCCGTACAAGCCGCAGCAAGGGCATTTTGTCCCGCGTTTGGCTCGATACCTGCGTGAGCCGGTTTCCCCATAAAGTGAAGATCAAACTTGGAACTACATAAGAAATGTTGGGGATCACAAACCAGCGTACCACTGGGCACGTTCATACCAATATGCGCTGCAAAGAAATAATCGACATCGTCAAGCCAGCCACTCTCGGCAATAGCCTTACCCGCACGACAACCTTCTTCGGCAGGCTGAAACAGTAACTTAATTTTTCCTTTTAGCAGGTGCTTATTTTTAGCCAATACCTCGGCAACACCCAACCCAATAGAGGCATGGGCATCATGTCCACATGCATGGGCAATACCTGTAGCAAGAGAAGCAAAGCCAAGAAAACGAGGTCGATGAGCGTCTTCCTCACTTTCCATCACTTCAACGGCATCAATATCAAAACGAAGTGCAATCACAGGGCCTGGCTTTCCCGTGTCGAGTTCAGCCCCGATACCGGTGATCCCATCCATATGAGCCAGATAAGTAATATCTGCCCCCCAGCTAATTGCCCGCTCTTGCGCTTCAGCAACGAGTACTTCATTACGCCCCATGATTGAAGAGCGCTTAATGATTTCATCACTGAAGTGTAGCGAGTAACCAAAATGTTCAAGGTGGCTAGCGATACGACTTGTCGTAAAAAATTCACGCCACGCGGCTTCTGGGTAACGATGAAACTCCCGGCGATGATTCATTAAGCGCTGCGACAGCGTTTGTTCGTCGAATTGCAAGTTACTTAACACCTATTCATCCTAATATTTTTTTACAGGGCACGGCATCAATATCCCGTCAGCTCCATAAATCCTTGTCCTGTGTGACTACCTGTAACCGTTATCGGTCCTTCCCAGTAAGAGAAGATGAAGGGAAGCCACTGCTCCTTTCGGACCACATCCACTTTCAGTTCTATAGCCTTGGATGGCACTTTAATCTTCCACACTACGGGGTACGTCTTATCCCCATGGTGGGTAAATGAAAACGGTGACAATTGAATATCTTCAGCAGCCAGTGTCTCTGTCCTTCCATCAGGCCAACTTAACGAACCAAAATAGTATGGCCGTGCATCTTTTTCCCTGATCTGGTACAGCATTAATGCACTTCCATCATCGAGATGGATAGAGAACCAATCCCACCCCTCTTGGTTATCAGAAAGGCCACGACTACTCCATTCTCTGTCATACCACGCATCGCCAGAGACCTCATAAAGCTTACCATCCAACTCCAATCTGCCGTCTACCTTCAAGAAAGGTGCGCTGAAGTAATAAGATGCTATATCTTCTGTCGCATGTTTTTTACTGTAGCCTTGATCCCCTTGCAGAACAATACCACCGCTTTGCTGAATGGCTAATTTACCCGCCATACCGCTTGGGTCAGCAAATGTGAGCACCCCCGGAAATGGTGAATCAGAAAAAGATCGCCACTCCCAGTTATCTAACCAAGCGCGGTAAGGCTGACCCAATACACCTGCCTGCCCAATCCCGCCACGGGCAAAACGCTCTGCTGACCACGTTTTATTTTTACTGGTCACCACAGTATGTGCCATATACCGCTGCGGACTTTTCCATCCCTGCCCCTTTTCTGTAAGCGCTCGGGATCGGAATAAGGTCCACTGAAGGCCAAATTCTTCCCCGTCATCTGACTTGAGGTTTGCGGTCAAATACCACCATTCCGTTTTAAACTCAGGGTGTGGTAAATGGTCACGAGGAAACTGAAATTGATAACCCGGCGTTACTTGCGCGAACTGGTCATGGTTTTGTTCTGACATCATCGCAACAGAGGGACTTTCCCTCTGCTCGGGACTATCGTAGCTCAACATAAACAATACGGTGCTCAACGTCAGTATCGAAATAACCAGATACCATCGAGGAAATTTGCTTCCCTTCATTAGAACGACTCCCTCAGTGACATAATGGCCGACTGCCTCACCAAGCGCCAAACAGGCCAAGCTCCGGCAAGCAACAACACCAATAATGTTGAGCCCAAAGAGAACAAATAATTCGTTGGGAAGTACTCAATAGGCATAGTCCAACCAAACGAATACTTAAGCACTACATCAATCAATAGCTGCGCCAATACCAACCCCAGAGGCAGAGCAATCAATGCCGTCAACACCCCAATAACGAGCAACTGACCACCACCGAGCAAGGCAAGCTCCCGTCCTGTCATTCCCATACAGCGCAGCAACGCAAACTGGCGAAGACGCGAGGTTTCACCCGCCACCGTAGCAAAGAACAAGCCGCACACAGCAACAAATAACGTAAGCTTACCCAGAGTGGCCGTCACAATGAACGTGCGGTCAAATACGTTCATCGCTTGCAACATCAATTCATTATTGTTCCGTATCCGCTCTGGCGGCAGGCGGAAGGCCTCTCCCAACGAGCGGATTATGGTCTCAGCCTGGGAGTGGTCTTCAAGGTGTATAGCCAAGCTAACCTGGCCTTTATGCGGCCATACTGCTTTCCAGCGTTTTTGGGACATGATTATTTGGCCATGTGGATTACCATAGTCATAAAAAATCCCTGCGACTAACCACTGCTTGTTAAGCGGCGGGGGAAGATCGAGTACTTGGCCCGGCTTGATATTGTGCTTCAGCGCCATAGACTCACTGACCAAAACAGCACGTTCATGATGAAGCTTCTGCCAGTAATTAGGGGCTGCCACTTTAACGGCCAAAGCCTGTTTCTCATCGGCGGTGCCACCAATGCTGACGACTTGCAGTGTCCCTGCATCTGTTGGCAACATCTTACGCCACTGCCACCATACCTGTTTCACTTCATCCCTATTTTCCAGCCACTGTGTCATCCTCGGCGCCATATTAACTGCAGGACGAATATAGATATCAGCAGCCAATCGCTGTTCTAGCCAAGTTTGGGTGGTATTCCTGAAACTACCCACCATTGTTTCCATCCCGATATTTGATGCTAATGCCAACATAAACGCCATTGAAGCAACACCGCGGTAGCTTAGACTGGCTGCAGCATCGGTGAAAAACCAGCGCAGACGGGCCGAGCGTGCCGCAATACCCAAGATCCGAAACAGCTGCCAAAGTAGAAATGGCATTACCAATGCTGACGCTATCAAAATGCAAGCAATCAACACAAAGCCAGCTTTTTGACCATGCGGTAACTGATACACCGCAATAGCAGCACCGATAAACATACATGAGAACACCGCTTGCAACGCAAACTCTCTGCCACTGAATCTAACGATAGACATCCGACTCGACAATCGAGCAGGCTGAGTCCTAATTAAGCGTACCAATGGCCAACCACAGGCCAGCAAGCAACCACCGACCGCAATCAATACCGAAGCAGCCCCCCACTCCCATTGCCACCGAACAACAAGGCTGACATTTGCCCCGTACAGATCATTAAGGCTTTGCGCTACGGACGGTAACAACTTCTCAGCCAACAATAAGCCAAGAAGATTACCACCGATCAATCCGACAATTATCCAAACGACTAATTCAACACTCAGCGCTCGCACCAACTGCCCAGAAGATACCCCCGCTTGCCGCATTATCCCCACCAATGGCTGGCGCTGAGAAAAGGACAGTGACATTGCTTGATAGAAAATAAATAGCCCCACTACAAAGGCCAGCATTCCCATTGCAAACAAGTTCAAGTGGAATGCGTCTGTCAGTGGCTCTAGGCCTTCAGTTTCTTGTTTTTCAAGCTTCAGTGCTGCTGGTAGCTTATCTTTGAGCCGACTGAGAGTTTGAGGATCTAGTTCACCACATAGAATGGAGCTTAGTCCCGAACTTGGCTTCAACTGCCTAAGCAGGGCCATATCAGCAATAAGCCGAGGGCCTTTAATCCTTTCTTCGTTCAAGACATGCAGCGGCCCTATGGTATGACCGGATTCCAACAATAATGTCTGGCCGTCTTCGAATCCCATATAGTTGGCAAGTTGATCGCCCACCAGCACAGGATACGGTGGTTGCATCAGTGACAATATTTGCTCTTGGTTCTTAGCATCAGCCTCCGTATTCCGGCGGAAACTCGAAAATAAAGCGATAGGGTCAATGCCGACGAGCTCAACACTGCGACCGTTTTCTAGTGAGATGCGCTGTTCATCGAGCGGGACACACTGACTAAACCCTTCACGACGAAGCTGGATATAAAACCCCTGCGGTACTCTCAGTGCAGGTTGAGTGTGACGAATACGATAAGGAAATGGATTCGAGAAAAGGAGCTCACCATCACGGTAGCTCTCTCGAGCCTGCTGATTGACCCCCATCACCCCAACCAACAAGGCAATACCTAGGGTTAAACCCAACCATACAAGAACAATTTGAAGTGGGTGACGCTTATAATGCCCCCAGAGCGCTTTAGCTACGGGGCCTGACATGCAACAGCCCTCCTTGCAAGCGAATACAGCCATTCATATGTGCCGCAACCTGATTACTGTGAGTAACAAGTAGTAGAGTACAATCCAACTGCTTAGTCAGGTTGCTCAATAAGTTAATTACCGCTGACGCATTTCGTTCGTCTAAACTGCCCGTCGGCTCATCAGCCAATAATATTTGTGGTTCCATGTAAAGTGCACGAGCAATTGCTGCCCGCTGCTGCTGTCCCCCCGACATTTCTTCAGGGTAGCGGCCGAGCAAGGGCATCAAATCTAACGCCGCGATAATTTGCCGCCAAAGTGCAGGCTTTTCTGGCAACCCCTTAAGTTGGCGACAAAAGCGAATATTGTCAGCAGTGCTTAAGGTGGGTAATAGATTGAATTGCTGAAAGACAAGTCCAATGTTGTTACGACGAAAAGCGGTTCTCTCACGCTCTGAGATCATATGTATTGGTTTATCACCTAACCAGACCTCCCCAGAATCAACAGAATCTAAACCAGCAATCAGGTTCAGTAGTGTACTCTTACCCGAGCCACTTTCACCCATCAGTGCTAGTTGCTCACCCTGCTTTAAATCCAGCTCAGCACCTTGCAAAACCGAATGGTATTCATCCCCATCCATATATCCTTTGCAAAGGTCGACCAGTCGTAACATTGTAATCCTCAGAGGTAGGAAATCTTTGAACTGAAATTTACAGTAAACTGATTGTTCTATAAAGCCCTTTGAAGAATATGGGGATAAAATACAACCAACGCGCTACATTCAGCCTACATTTCTCCGCAAAACACCTACAAGAGGCTCACAAAAAGACGCTACTTAATATCAATTACTGTTATATTTTAGTGTAAACCCTACTTACCAATAAGTTGCAGGGAATCGCTGTTAAGCCCAGAGCTAATATCACATATAACCAGCAACCTTGCGACACGGAGCCGGAATTTATGGAGCAAACAATTTTAGTGGTCGGCGCATCAGGTTATATAGGAAGTCACCTTGTGCCGGAGTTGGCTAGTACTGGCTACAAAATCAGAGCCACTGGCCGCAACTTAAAATTGTTAGAAAAACGCGGGTGGCAGGAAATAGAAAACGTCAGCCTTCACCAATTAGATCTCAATGAAGCCAACAATTTACCTGAACTACTTGAAGGCGTAGACAGTGTGTTTTTCCTTGTTCATGGTATGAACCATGGCCATGATTTTATTGATATTGAATTACAGGCGGCAAAAAACTTCAGTAACGCCTTAAAGCATTCTTCCGTTGAACGCGTAATCTATCTTGGCGCACTGCAACCTGCTGACGGCGAACCCTCCGCTCACCTACAGGCCCGAAAGGCCACGGGCGATATCCTCAGAGAAAGCGGTAAAACCATTACAGAATTACGAGCGGGGATTATCGTTGGCCCTGGTTCTGCAGCATTCGAAGTAATGCGGGATTTTGTGTTCCATTTTCCACTTCTCATCACGCCTAAATGGGTTTATTCGAAAAGTTCACCAATTGCATTGCGTAACCTGCTGTACTATCTGGTGCAGTTACTTCATTTCAAGCCAACTCGTCATCAAATTATGGATGTTGCCGGGACAGAGAACATCACTTACGCGCAACAATTAAAAACTATTGGTCAATATATAGGAAAGAAAACTCGTATCTTGTCTGTTCCTTTCCTTACACCCAAGTTCGCCGCAAGGTGGCTACATCTAGTAACCTCGGTTCCCACTAATATTGCCAAAGCATTAATAGGGGGGCTCGGGCATGATTTACAGGCAAATGGCACTGCACTTCAATCTCTTATCCCCCAGCATTTACTGAGTTACGAGGAAGCGGTTGAAGAAAGCCTAGGCCATGAAAATGAAGTGGTCAGAAGTGATATATGGGGCTTTGACCCAGACGCCCTCGCCCGCTGGCAACCCGGCTATGGCTATTATCCCAAGCAAGCAGGGTACTGCTTGAAGACAGACGCAACCGCTGAAGAGCTGTGGCAGCAAGTACAGCTGGTCGGAGGAAAACAGGGTTACTTCTATGCCAACTACTTATGGCGGATACGGGAATGGATGGATTTCGCTATTGGCGGTGATGCCCTCAAACGCTATCGCAGGGACCCCGAGAATCTAGAACTTGGCGACAAAATTGATTCATGGAAAGTGATTAACTTAGTACCGAACCAATTTCTATCCCTGCTGTTTGGTATGAAGGCGCCAGGGCTTGGCCGGTTAGAGTTTACTATCGAAGATAAAGGTGACTACCGCGAAATCGACATCCGGGCCTGGTGGCACCCAGCAGGTTTTTCAGGTTTGCTCTACTGGTTTGCCATGATGCCTGCCCATCTTTTTATCTTCCGTGGTATGACCCATGCACTCGTCAGGCGCTGCCAAGCTAAAGCACAAGAAGGGAAAACCGAGACAATATAAGAGTGGCTTTGGTTTAGCTTTTTCTTTGTACTAATGTCGGCTTTATCCGAACTAACATATTTACTTCGGCTTTGCCTTGCCATACTTCTTCCAAACATCGATAAGCTTGCTCAGCAATCTCCAAAACGGGCTGAGCAACCGTTGTTAACTGATAACCCTCCCAGTCTGACTGAGGAACATTATCACAGCCTACGACACTCAACTGGTTAGGGATCGTCAAACTGATATCCTGCCGGCAACAGTCCATCAAGCCAAAGGCTAATGCATCTGAGGCACAAAACACTCCCTGTAACAGTCGCAATGTCGACTGTTCTTTCTGCGTAATTTGATAACCAGCACTATAGCCATATCTTCCAGCCTCTAGCCGAGCAACATCATCGATCCCATGCTGATAAAGAGTATCGATAAACCCTTGAAAACGTTCGGTAGATGCCTGACCATCGGCTCTACCCGCCACAAAGCCAACACGAGAGAACCCTTTTTCAATAAAGTAATGCGCAGCAAGTTGACCCGCCAGCCGATTATCCGTTTGCACGGAAGGGTGCTGTCCAGCGGGATCTGAACGTCCAAGGGTAACCAAGGGTAAAGATAGCTTCTGGCACTGAGCAACACTTTCTATTGGTAGCGATCCCATCACGGCGATCACCCCATCCACTTGATAACCCGATAACCTCATCAGTGCCGCATCCAAGTCTTCAGCTTGCTTGACGTTAAGCAACATTGGCTGCTTACCGTGCTTTTGCAGTACCGTCGAAAGCGTTTCGAACAAGTAGGATTGAAAAGGATTTGAAAAATCACTAATCAGTATCGCCACTAAGTGAGAACGGGCTTTCTGTGCGGGCGTACTTAGCGTTCTGGCAAAAAAGTTAGGTTGATAGCCTAATTGCTGAGCTGCCAGCAATATCTCATCCCGTTTAGACGCACTAATGCTGGCCCCTTCGGTAAATGCACGAGATACCGCCGAACGCGATACCCCAACATGCTCAGCTACATCTGAAGCTGTAACCTTCTTATTCATGAATAACTAAAAACTCCCTAGTCTCACTTTTTTTGTAACAGTAGCCATCTTCAGCGATGTTCAGCCCCATTGTTTTTTCCACCTTTTCAGCCAAATTTGGCCGACATTGCGGATCAATATGGTACAGCCACCATAAACTATTACGCTTACGGGTATAAGACTGAATTTCCTGCCAGGATCCATGGCTGTCGTGAACCATTATCGTCTCGCATTCTACAAAAACCCAATCTGACTGCGCAGCAAGAACACGTCCTTGTTCCAATAGTTTCCCATCACCGGAATAGAACATTTTCTGCCCTGCGGACCTCGTTAACTGCAGACTAAGGTTGGACACCGCATGTTGCGTCGGGGCGGTTTTAACCGACCAAGGCCCAATACGGTTTACTTCACCGCTATCTTGCCAAATAAGCTCAAAACCTAACCCATCTAACGGCCAATATGCAAAATCAACCAGCGGCTTGAGCACTTCCCATTGCGCTTTTTGAGCGACAATAGTCATCGGTTTTTTTCGACCTTTTGCATCCATCCAATTGAGCAACGTTGTTAAGCCCGCACAATGATCTGGGTGGCTGTGGGTGATATATATCGAGTCTACCTGTTCTGGTGTGCTTAAATGCCCCATTAAAGCCTTTGGTACCCATGGGCCACAATCAATCAACAACGAATAGCTACTTTCCTGTACGAGCAAACTGGCGTTAGTCCGCTCACTATCGTAAGCATCTCCACTACCAACGACATAAAATGAAAAATCATGCGGCATTGGCAATGGCCTTCGATTCAATGCGTTGTTCTTGATGATCAAAAAAGTGACTTACTGATTGTGATAGATTCAGCGGTAATTTGTCACCTTGCTCAAACCTCAGATCACTCTCAACAACAAATGTTTCGCCACCGAGCTCTCCGTAATAAAGACGGGCATGCCCCAATGGCTCTACGACTTTGATGAGCATTTCGCAGTCATAATCCTGCGGACATACTGACACTTGATTCGGTCTAATTCCGACACTTTCCGTGCCATCGAAAACCTGCATTTTCGGCACTAGACGACTCAGGGTATCAACGGGTAGAAAGTTCATCACTGGCGTACCTATAAAAGCAGCGACAAAGCGATTAACAGGCTGATTGTAAAGCTCTTCAGGAGCCCCAACCTGTTCAATTTCTCCTTTGTTAAGTACTACGATTTTATCAGCAAGAGTCATGGCTTCTACCTGATCATGGGTAACATAGACCATGGTTGCATTCAGCTGCTGATGAAGTTGCTTAAGATAAACACGCATCTCACCACGCAATTTTGCATCAAGGTTAGACAAAGGTTCATCAAACAAAAACAGCTCAGGATCGCGAACAATAGCTCGACCAATGGCAACACGCTGTCGCTGCCCCCCCGACAATTCTCCGGGTAGCCTTTTCAAGAGCGCATCGAGTTGAAGGTGCCCTGCCGTCTCACTGACCTTTTCAGCAATCTTGCTTTTGTCTGTGCCTGCCATTTTTAATGGGAAGCCCATGTTCTTCTCTACCGTCATATGCGGATATAGGGCATAGGATTGGAACACCATAGCCACTTCACGCTCAGATGGGTGTATACCGTTTAAACATTTACCGTTGAGCTTAATCTCACCGCCACTGATTGATTCCAGGCCAGCAATCATTCGGAGTAAGGTAGATTTTCCGCAGCCAGAAGGACCGACAAACACGACAAATTCGCCATCATGGATATCTAAATCGACCTTAGGTATCACCACATTGTCACCGTACGCTTTCGTCAGGTTGTTAATTGCTAATTTAGTCATCATCTTGTTCTCTTTATTTCAAACCCATCGAAAAGCCACGCAACAAGTAACGTTGCATATAGCCAGCCAGTGCCAACATTGGCAGCGAAGAAACAATTCCGACCGCCATCAATTCGCCCCACGCAGTACCGTCTTCGGTCATGAAGTTGGAAATGAACAGCGGAATGGTAAATTTATCCGGCGTGTGGATGAACAACAGCGAAAATAAAAACTCGTTCCAGCCAAGGATCATGGCAAATATCGCTGTCGCAACCAGTCCTGGCGCGCACAGCGGAAACACAATATACGCCAGACGATTAAATAGGTTGGCCCCATCCATTGCCCCTGCCTCTTCAATTTCAAGGGGGATATCACGTATAAAGCCCAACAACATCCAAATACAAAACGGTAAGGTATAAACCTGATACGCTAATACTAGGCCTAATTTGCTATTAAGCAGCCCAAGTTGATTCATCAGTGAATACAAAGGAATAGCAACTACAATCGGTGGCATCATTTTGATGATCAGCACGAGTAGCAAGAAAACATTGTCCAGCTTGGCGGGAAACTGATAACGCACCAGCGCATAAGCAGCAAAGAAAGCGACAATGACCGACACCATCGTCGCCGACAGTGAGATCAATACCGTATTACCAATTAAGGTTTGCACATCCCCCGACCAAAGCGTGCGAAACGCATCGAAGCTTATCTGGGATGGCAGCAAGGATGCACCTGACCGCAAAATTTCACCAGGGGGTTTAAACGCGGTGCCAAACATCCAAACAATAGGCAATAGAAATAACCCGACCGCCAGCCAAACCAATGTTGTATGAATATATCGACTCATGCCTTGCCTCCTTGCAATGCTTTGCGGGCGTAAAATAAGGTCATCACCATTGAGATTGCCAACATGACTAACGCAGCAGCGCTGGCCATGCCAAGATTGAAGAATCTAAATCCATATTTATAGACGAACATAGATAAAGTCTCGGTGGCATTTCCCGGCCCGCCCCCGGTCATCACATAGACTTTGTCGAATAACTTGAAGGTATCAATCGAGCGAAGTAATAGTGCTAACATCAACTGCTTTTGCACTAAGGGGAAAGTAATATAAACAAAACTGCGCCACCCTTTTGCACCATCGACCATTGCCGCTTCGCCAATATCTTTAGGGATCGACTGCAAGCCTGCCAATATGATCAAGAACGCCATTGGCGTCCATTGCCAAGTATCAACCAAGGCGATAGCGAACAAGGCTAAATCGGGATTAAACAACCATTCCTGAGCGGGTAGCCCTACGGCCACAAGAACGCTATTAATAAGGCCAAAATCATAGTGATACCATGAGCGCCAAATTGACGAGCAGACCAAAGTAGATAGCATCATCGGGTAGATGATAATGGGCAAAGCATACTTGCGCCCTGGGAACTGCCGCTGGAACAACAACGCCAAGTAAAGCCCTAACAAGACCTGAGCTGTGGAAGCGACCAAGGTAAAAATAAAGGTATTCTTGATGGCGGAAATAAAGAAAAAATCGTCCAGCAATTCGGTAAAGTTTGCCAAACCAACAAATTGATAGGTTTGGTTTGCGTAATCCACCTCTCCGAAAGCGTTATAAATCACATTCAAAATGGGATATACAGTCAACAGTCCCAAAATAACCAAGGCCGGTGCTAGTAGCAGCCCTAACTGTTTACGGTTCTCAAATAACATAGTGAAATCCAAAGACTCACTGCCTCAGGCATCTACCCAAGGCAGCGAAAAATAGGCGAACAATTACACTTTAATGATACGGTCGATACGTCGCTGAGCTTGATTTAATGCCTGCTCTGCGGTCATTTGCCCCATCATCGCCATCTGCAAAAAGTCTCCCAGCACACTTTCTACTTCGGCCCAGTTTTGAATACGAGGGCGTGCTTTACCTGTGGTCAAAGCTTTCGCTTGTTGTGGGTACCAGCGGTACTGATCAACGACATCATCATCGAGGTAAACACTTTCACGCGTTGGTGGCATGCCAAAATCAAGCGCCAAGGATTTCTGGATTGCAGGACTAGTTGCAAACTGGAGGAAAGCTTCAGCTTCTTTCTGGTTTTTTGAGTCAGCCGGTACGGCCAACTGCCAAATACCCAACATAGGGGATGGGGCACCAACCTCTGCAGGTGGAGCCATGATTTCCATATCGCCCACAACGTCAGACATGTCTGGGTTATCAAGGTTTGGTACCCATGCCGGCCAGACTTCAATAGCCATAGCCGCGGTCCCCTTCTGCAGGGAATCACGTACTTCATCGGCGTTATAGACATCGACACCACGCGGGGCATATTGCTTCATAGCTAAGAAGGCTTCGAGTGCTTGCTTAGCCTCAGGAGTATTCAAGGTTGCCTTTCCATCAGCATCAACCACATCAGCACCATAGCCCCACAAAATTGGCAGGAAACCAGTCACTATCGGGTTACCCTTTACGCCACGGAATACCACACCACTAGTATCAGAAGCTTCATCAATTTTGGCTGCCGCTTGAAGCACATCAGACCACGATTTAGGTTCAGCCAAATCGTGAGATTCAAATGTCGCTCGGTTCCACGCAAACATCGCCACATTACCGACCATTGGCATCGCATAGATATCACCAGAAGCATCTGGATAACGGCCAATGTCAAAAGGGGCTTGAACAAAGTCTTTATCGGCCACAGCATCTGATAATGGTGCCAACCAGTTGTTAGTCATAAACTCTGGCGCCCAAGTATCATCCATCAAGATAACATCGTAGTTACCTGTTTTTTCACGCATAGATAAAACAACACTTTCATACAGCCCATTACTCGGGCGTTGTACCAGCGTCACCTTCGCGTCAGGGTTGTCCTTTTTATATTCATCGACAATGTACTGCATGGCTTGACCGTAGCTACTATCGCGTCCTGCGATAACGAGCTCCCCGGCAATAGTAGTAAACGATGCTCCGATGATGGCTGTCGCCAATAATGTACGTTGCAACATGGAATGTGCTCCTTGTTCTCTTTCAACTAAACGGCGTGAATAGGTGTTTTTCATTAAAGTTTGCACGCGCGTGCAAATGATCTGTGAACAAAGTTAACGATTGAACATGTCACTTACATGAAGCAAAAGTGAAGGTTTTTATCCAGTAGACAGAGACAAAAACGGGAACCGATAAGGTTCCCGTTCTTCATTAAAAGTAGTCGTTTACTTTTGCGTTGGTAGCTCTGGCAGGTGCGTACCCGCATTACGCGGGAACAGCTTGTATTCACCGTGGTACTTCACAATTGATTTATAGTCTGTCACTTTGTATAGCAATAAGCCTTGCGTGTAAGCCAAGTCAATCAACACACGGACATCACCACGGACAAACAAAGACAACGGTTTCACCATCTCACCCGCTTCATCAAAAGCAGCAGCATGCTGTGCCGAGCAAACCACAAGTGAAGCCTGGCCATCAGTATGGTGGGTGACTTTACGGTTTACTTCATGTTCCGTCGTAACCAGCCAGTCTTGCTCCTCCAGCTGCTCATAAAATGCTGTCAGTTGAGCATCGCTCAGCGTGTTGGCGGTCTCTCCTTCATGAGGGATCCCCTCGTAGCAAGCTTTGATCTGTTCGAACTGGCTTTTAAGCTGAGCATTTTTACCCATACTGCGCGCCTGCTTTTGCCAAGCAATCAACGTCTTGGCAACGACATGATCATAACGCTGCTGCTTGATAACCTTGGTCACCCAAGCATTGAGATACAGAGTCTCACTCACTGGATTTTTTGGGGTTTTACCTGCTTGCTGAGATTCAACCAACTCTTGCAGACCCTGCGAAACAACCTTATAAATTTCTTGATAAAACGTAGCCATTGATAACCTTTATGCCTCTCGTGAAAGGAACCAATAAAACAAAGCTGAAAGCACAGCACAGGCTGCCATAGTCAGCGCCATCGGCCACGGCGTATTGTTATGCATTAAAGCGACCAGCCCGCCAACAACGGTACCTGTACCAAAACGCAATGTTCCTGCCAGCGACGACGCCGTACCCGCCATATGAGGATAGCGAGCAAGTAGACATGCCATGGTGTTACTGCCGATAATTGAGATGGTTCCGACAAATAGCATGACAGGGATCACTACCCCCCACAAGCCCAAGCCAAGTAGCTGGCCACAAACCAAGCCAACACCGGCGATTAACTGCACAGTCAGGCCAAAACGTAGCATCCAATGTGAGCCTAGTTTTTTTACCAAGCGGCCATTGATGCTGGTCATCAAGATCAAACACACCACATTCAGACCAAACAACAGACCAAAGTACTGTGTGCTAACTTGGTAGATATCAATGTAGATAAATGAACCAACAGTTAAGAAGGTAAACATACCGGCAAACGAGAAGCCGCTACAGAAAACAAGGCCTACAGCCACAGGTGTTGTGAGCATTCTTGCATAGTTACGCAGCGTCGAGCCAAGATGAAATGGCAGGCGTTTATCCTTCGGCAGTGTCTCTGGAATTTTAGCCGTTACTGCCAAACAGATAATAATAGCTAACAGTGCCAACACCCAAAAGATCGAACGCCAGCCAAACCATACCGCCAAATATCCACCCAACATCGGCGCAATCAACGGTGCGACGGTCATGACCAAGGTAATGAACGACATCATGCGAGCAAAGTCTTCTCGCTCAAACATATCCCGCACCAAAGCTTGGATAATCACTGCCGCAGCCGCACCGGCAAAACCTTGCGCCGCTCGGATCCACGTCAGCTCAATGATATCTGCGGAAACAGCGCAGAAAACAGCAGCTATGGCAAAGAGAATAATGCCGACAATCAAAATGGGTTTACGACCATAGCTATCTGCCAGTGGGCCATGTATCAGCTGGCCGACTGCAAAACCAGCGGTATAAGCTGTTAACGTTGCTTGTACCAAGCCTGGGTTTACCATTAAATCTTTGGCAATGGTTGGCATCGCCGGAAGATACATATCAATGGCCAGCGGTGTCAGCGCACCAATTGCCCCTAAAATTAGAATCAGTTGAATACTTAGTTTTTGGCTGTCTGTCGCAGTCATGTGCTCTCAGTTGTGCAGAAATAAAGTCAAAGACTTATATTGTACGTTGAATTGGCTGAACACACTCTTTCCTTCTGGGAAATAGTGCGTTTTCTATACTGTCATATTGCCAAAGAGGGAAAGTATGAAGAGAAATATAAAAGGAGAGGGATCATTAGCATAATCCCTCTCCAATTATTCAAGTAAACACGTAGTTACTTGGTGAACGAAGCCACTTCTTCGGCCGTCAAGGCGCGGTATTCACCCGGTTCGAGATCTTCATCCAACGCTACGCTACCAATTTGCTCACGGTGCAGGGCTTCAACCTTGTTACCGACAGCGGCGAACATACGCTTCACCTGATGGTATTTACCTTCAGAGATGGTAATCAACGCCGCTTTTTCATCTAAGATTTCAAGCTTCGCAGGACGAGTAAGATCTTTCTCGCTGCGCAATTGCACACCCTCGGCAAACTGCTTGATTGTCTCTTCCGGAATAGGATCAGCCGTTTCCACGTAGTATACCTTTTCGCATACATGGCGAGGAGACGTGATACGGTGCGACCACTGTCCATCATCTGTTAGTAGTACCAACCCTGTCGTATCGCCATCCAAGCGACCAGCTACGTGCAGTTTTTCCGGGCTCACAACATCGAGCAAGACAAAAACAGTAGGATTGAAATCATCCACATGGGAACAAACAAAGCCCGAAGGTTTGTTGAGCATGAAATATCGTGGACCATCAAAACGCAAAGAGCGGCCATCAAACTGAACGTCGCAATCATCGGTCACTTTCTGAGAACCGTTTTTTACGATGTCACCGTTCACTTCAATTTGTTTGTTTTTTAATAGCTTACCAGCTTCTTTACGGGTAATTCCAAGTGTCGTGCTAAGGAACTTATCAAGCCTCATTATTGGCTCCAGATGGTACAAAAGCGCGTATCATAGCAATTCTAAAAGGGTTAGGCATTACCCTCAGCGTGTAATGGACTAAAATAGAAGCATCTGAACAACGAAACCACAAAGTGCTCTACTTTGTGAAACAATGTTATTCCAAAAGTTCAGTACAAAATCTCAGAACGTAACTAACCTCAAAGTCTCGAACTTTTTTCGATATATCTGTAAGAATCAATAAACGTATTCAGGCAATGGTTACGTATAACAAGTATCATCTACGCATTGGTTATACCGACTAACTGTGAAGGTTACGATATGAATATTTCACTTGTTGCGCCAAGTATTACATCAATGGATATGCTGCTTACATTAGTTGAGGAGCTTTTTGAGTATGAAGTACTGCCGAAAAAGAAAGAGCAAACTCAACAGGCTATACAGCACCTGTTAACAAATCCCGAGCTTGGCCAAGCTTGGTTTATCGAGTTGGACAACGATGGCGAAAAACTCATTGCTGGCCATATCATCATTAGCTATAGCTTTAGTTTGGAGCATGGTGGACGAGTCGGCCTGATCGACCAATTCTATCTCAAGCCGGAATGGCGACAGCAAGGGATCGGCACGGTGCTACTTCCGCAAATTGAAGCACATGCAGCTTCTGCTGGAGTTCACGCCCTTTCGCTTGAAGTTAACATCGGCAACAAAGGGGCAAGAAAATTCTATGAAAAACATGAGTTTGTACCACGACGTCAATTCTGCATGATGACCAAAATCATCACCGCAGAAGAAATGCCGCTACACATAGCCTCTTAACCTATGGCCTGAAGACATCAACCCCCGCGGGCAGTTTACCCGCGGGTGTTTTCATTCTATCGCCCTACCTGTACACTTACACAGTATTTTCTACTTCCGGCTTTTCACCATTTATGTATACGCTCCGCCCATACCAGCAAGACAGTGTCAATGCGACCATCCATTACTTTAGAAAGAACACCTCTGCGGCCGTACTTGCCCTGCCCACAGGAGCAGGTAAAAGCCTGGTCGTAGCTGAACTTGCACGCATTGCCCGTGGACGTGTACTGGTGCTTACCCATGTCAAAGAGTTGGTCGAACAAAACCATAGCAAATATGAAAGTTATGGTCTCAAAGCCTCTATTTTTTCAGCAGGGCTTGGAAGAAAAGAGACCGATCGACAAGTCGTTTTTGCTTCAGTTCAATCAATGGCCAACAGCCTTGACCAATTTGCCAATGAGTTTTCATTATTAGTCATTGACGAATGCCACCGTGTGCCCGATGACGAGAACAGTGCCTACCGCCGGGTGATTTCACACGTACAAAAGATCAACCCCGGCATTAAGATCCTTGGTCTAACCGCGACGCCTTATCGCTTAGGTATGGGATGGATTTACAAATACCACACCCGAGGTCAGGTCCGTACTGAGGGAGACCGTTTCTTCAGGGACTGCATTTTTGAATTGCCAATCCGCTACCTGCTTGACGAGGGCTTCTTGACCGAACCCAAAATGATGGATATGGCCGTAATGGGATATGACTTCTCCCAGCTAAAACCCGGTAATAATGGCCGTTATAAAGAAGCTGATCTCGACAGTGTAATTGAACAGTCAGGTCGGGCAACGCCAATGATCATCGATCAGGTGATTGACTACGCTAAGGACCGTCGAGGAGTGATGATTTTTGCCTCTACCGTCAACCATGCCAAAGAGATCATGGGTTATCTTGGGGGTGAAAGTGCAGCTTTGGTCATTGGTGATACCCCCTTAGATGAACGGGATCGTATCATCGAGCAGTTCAAGAACCGTGAAATTAAATATTTGGTCAATGTATCAGTATTAACAACCGGCTTCGATGCCCCACACGTCGATCTTATCGCGATACTACGCCCGACAGAATCTATTAGTTTGTACCAACAAATCGTTGGCCGTGGACTGCGTCTATTCGAAGGCAAACAAGATTGCTTGGTACTAGAATATGCGGGTAACTGTTATGACCTTTACCAACCAGAGGTCGGCGATCCCAAACCGAACAGCGACAGTGAAGTCATTATGGTTCCCTGCCCTGCTTGCGGTTTCAAAAACAGCTTCTGGGGCAAGCTCGATCCTGCTGGTTTTCTGATCGAGCATTATGGTCGCCGCTGCCAAGGCTACTTCGAAGACGACGATACCGGCGAACGTGAAGAATGCGGATATCGTTTCCGTGCTAAATACTGCGAAGAGTGTGGCGCAGATAACGACATCGCCGCAAGACGCTGCAATGTCTGCGATGCGGTAATGGTTGACCCCGATAAGAAACTGCGTGACGCCCTAAAGCTCAAAGATGCGATGATCATGAACTGCCACGACCTCCGCCTTGAGCCAGGTAAAAACAAGTATGGCAAACCCCAACTTAAGGTCATTTACATCAGCGACGAAGGGGCAGAAATCAGTGAAGTATGGCCGTTGTCAACCAAAGTGCAAAAAGAGACGTTTACGAAAAAGTTCGTCAATCCGCACCTAGCCGATCGCCATCGTCCCTTTACCGATACAGCGCCGACCAAAGTAGCCAATAACGAGCACCGTTTCCGTCCGCCAGAAATTGTTATTGCCCGCAAGAGCGGACGTTTCTGGGCAATTCGCGATAAATTGTTCGATTTAGATCAATATCAAAAGTCCTAGCTATCATACGCTTACCCCGTACAACAACTTACCACTGGTTACATGTTTTTCATTGAGTTACACATCTCAATATAATCTTACAAACTAGATGGGAGATATCGCCTGATTGTTCAATTTTAAAACAAGCTTGAATGGCTCTGAATTATTCAACCATTACAATGTCCTGACTAATAACATCTAACAATGTATCAGGGACAAAACATTGAAATTTAATAAGGTTATTTTTCCACTCCTAGCAATCGCCACACCTTTAACTACCAATGCAATGACAGCGTTTGACACCCGCAGCGTTGGTATGGGAGGTACTGGTGTCGCCTCAGCGAACTATCTAACGTCTAGCTTTCACAACCCAGCCTTGAGTGCTGCTTATGGTGAACAAGACTCATTCGGCATGATCCTACCAATGATTGGTGCCCGAGTTCATGATGGTGACAGCGCAATAGATAAACTAGACCACTTCCAATACTTGGATGACAATCTTGGTGCAAACCCAAGCGAGGAAGCTCTTGAGCAGTGGCGAGAGGCGCTTCGTGATCTGGACAATGGTACGGTAAATGCGGAAGTGAACTTAGGGATGGTCTTCGCAATCCCAAACCGCTACCTAAGTACAAACTTTTTCGTTAAATCGCAAGTGTCAGTTATTGCGGCATTTGATATTGATGAAAATGACTTGGCATTAAACGACCCTTCAAACTCGGAACTAAATTCACGAGGGCAAGCCATTGGAGGCGCGACAGTCGATGTTGGTTTTACCTTTGGTCATGAATTTGAACTAAATGAAAAACCATTATTCCTTGGTGTTTCACCAAAGTATCAACGTATCTACGCCGTAAACTACATTGAATCAGTCGATGACTTTGATGATGATGACTTTGACTGGGCAGATGAATACATAGAAAAGTCGGCTTTCAATATTGATATTGGTGCGGCATACCAACTCAACGACAAAACAATGGTTGGCCTAACAGGTCGTAACCTTATCAAACATACTCTTGAAGCCAACCCTCAACATGGCATGGATGCTACGTACATTGTTAACCCTGAGTACGTAATGGGCATTGCACACGACCGTGGTTGGGTAAACTTGGCTGCGGATGTTGATCTAAACGCCAAAAAATACTTTAAAGAGTACGGTTACAAAACCCAGTATGCTCGTTTGGGGGCAGAGTTAGACGCTTGGGGCTGGGCACAAGTACGTATGGGGTATATGCATAGCATGACTGATTACGCAGATGATATGGCAACCCTTGGCTTGGGCTTCCGTCCATTTGGTCTACTGGGTATCGACTTAGGGGCTCAAATTGGTAAGGATGATAATTACGGCGTTTCTGCCCAAATGATGCTTACCTTTTAATCCATTATATTGGATAGCATAGTCATAAAAAGTCTAGCCAACATGGCTAGACTTTATCAACTAATAAGCCAATTAGAAGCTATAATCGAGGTTAATTCCCCAGTTACGGCCTGGTTGTGTACGGCGCGCGATACCTTCGGTCGATGCCGTAGCTCCTTCTAGGTCTTGATACTGCCAATACTTCTCATCAAACGCATTGAACAAACCTGCGCGCAGAGTTAGATCCTGCATTGGACGGTAGTAACCCGTTAGATCAACAACGGTATAGCTAGGTGCCTCTAGGTTGTCAGCCTCTTCCCAGTCGTCTTTTGCTGCTACAGCAGTAACAGTCAATGCACTACCCCAGTTTTCTGAAGGTGCATCGTAACCAACACCGACAACCGTCGTAAACGGTGCGATTGTATCAAGCGTGTCACCCGTTTCTTTATCTTCACCATCCAAGTAAGCCATCGACAAGCGAGCATAGGTTCCCATTGGCGCGCCAAAAGCTTCATCTAACCAAAGGCTACCTTTGAACTCGGCACCATAAATACGCGCTTTATCAATATTCTCATTGGTCGTTACATCGATACCGTTAACTTCCTCAGTCTTGGACTTAATGAAGTTGTCGTAGTCGTTGTAGAATGCTGCTAGCTCAAGGGCGCCAAGGCGATTGTTTGCACGCAGGCCAATTTCATAAGACTGACTCTCTTCCGGTTTCAGATTTGGGTTAGACACAATCTTATAACCATGTGCAGCATTATCTTTATCGTAATAAAGCTCATAGATTGTTGGTGAACGGAAGCCTTCACTATACTGGGCGTAAGTACTGAAATTATTATTCCAGTGATAAACTGCACCTAGTCGTGATGTCAACGCATCGCTGCTATGCTCCTCAAGGCCGGAGGATGAATCCGGTTTCGCCTTGTAATCGTCGTAGCGAAGGCCCGCAGTCACCACCAACTTCTCATCCATCAAGAACATCTGGTCCTGCACGAATACAGCCCACTTTTCCTCATCAGACTTAGGGACTTCTGTTGCACCTGGATTACTGATTCCTGTATCCAAGAAGTAATCCGTGTAATCCAGTTCAAACGACGCGTCTGATGCATCAATACCGTAGATCAACTCATGACGACTTGTTGCCAATTGCAGCTCTTTTTGCATTTGAACATTAAGCTGTAAACTTTCATCAGTACCAGAGCGGGCGCGGTTACGGTTGCCGTAGGTATCAGTATGATCGAAGTTATTATGCTCTGTTTCACTCTTAGACCAGTTAAGCTTCCACTCTAGTGAGTCAAAAGCAGCAATTCCGGCCAACCATTCATGTTCAAAACCAAGTCGTAAACGATCATCCTTATCATCACCTTTGACATTGGTATAAACAAAACCAGGCATGAAGCCGCCACCACCATCGTAACCTTCACGGCTCAGTGTGGTTACCTTCTGATCGCGAGTATAAAACTCACCGGTTAAGCCAACACGATGTTCCGCGTTAATTTGGTAAAATATCTTACCCAGCACATTATGCGATTCGAAGCTCAGTGGGTCTGCTGCACCACGTTCAGGACCTGTAATGTTAGCCCCATCACCATGGGTTTCAGTTTCATTACCATCGCGATAGGTGTAAATCAGCATGGTTTCAAGATCGCCAGTACGGTTAGCCACCTCTACCGTTGCTTTATATTCATCACTTGCGCTGGCATAACCCGTTTTTAAACCGACATGGGTATCGTCACCCGCCTCTAATAAATCCTCTGGGTTCTTGGTTCGCATCAATACGGTGCCACCAAGTGCATCACTACCGTAAAGTGTTGATGTTGGACCTTTATTGACCTCAATGGCTGTTAGCGTATCAACTTCAAACGTGTTGGCGTTTTTACGCATCACATCAGCGCCCGGATTGTAAGAGGCAGGTTGCTCTACCCCGTCAACCAGCACTTTCACTCGGCTACCACTCATACCACGAACGGTAATATCTTCCATGCCAAAACGACCTTGGCCATTTACCTGAACACCCGGCTCATATTTCAGCGCCTGCTTAGCATCTGTCGCTAAGTTCTGCTCGATATCATCCGAAGACACCTTGGAGACTGACGAAGGAATGTTTTTGATGCTTTGCTCTGAGCGGGTGCCCGAAACAACCACTTCATCAAAAACTGAATACTCTTCTTGTGCGTGTAGAGCCGGTGAAAGCGCAAGAACCACTGAACTTGCCAAAAAAGTAAGCTTGTAACTCATATTCCCTGCTTATTGATATTTTAGTTGGTAATGAACTGACAAGGATTATTACAAATACAAACGAGAATTACTATCATTATCAGTGTCATTTCAATATTAGCCACTCCAAGCGAGCAAAAAGCCAGCCTCCAGCAAGGGAGCATTGATACCAATCTGGATAAATATTTGATCAAATACTTATCCAGATTGGTATGAGGCAGACGAAACCCTATTTCCATGCTCCGAAAAAGGAATAAACAGCTAACGTGGCCAGGCAGAGAACGAGATCGTTCAAAGAAAGGTTGGGTTCCAGTCCATACATTCAGAGATCGAAGCAAACAAACTTTATGTGGCTGTGTTGCACTCTGTTATTGCGGAGGTACTGGAGCAGAGTCTTCTTGGTGGGCTTATTGCTAAACCGGAAAAGCCATCACTCAATATAACTAGCACTGAAGAGACAGGGCTAATGGTGATGGCTTAAACCGATCTTCGGTTAATTAGAAAGTATATTGCGCCGCTAGACGGAAAGAGCGGCCAGGCTGATAAACCGATGTCCAAGGTGTACGGTAATTTTTGTCGAATGCATTGTTCACAGCGAAATCAAGCTTTAAACCTTCTAATTGACTTGTCGGCTCCCAGCTGACATAAAAATCCACCAACTCGTAGCCCTTATATGGCCCCTGTGAATCACTGGCAGGTGTACGCTTCTGATCACTGGCAAATATAGCGCGGGTTCCGACCTTAGTATCAATATCCCAGAAGCCATACTCCGCCTGTGCAACCCACTTGTCAGCAGGGATATTGCTCAGCCACTCATTGGTATCGGTATTTTTACCCCGCGTTTGGCCATATGATAAGCCTAACAGCAAGCTTTGGTAGCGATAATCGGCAGCAATTTCATAACCTTCAAGCTCTGCATTATCAATATTTGACGACTTGCTGGTACCCGCACATCCTGCACCAGAGCCACTCATCATGACACACTGCATAATATCGCCAAATTCAGGGACAACAACTTCCAAATTGATGAAGTCTTCAACTTTGTTTCGAAAAGCAGCCGCAGTAATCGTTAGCTCATCATCACCCAACAGCTGTTCGAAATTAAACTCACCGCGAATTTCAATATTCTGAGATTTCTCTGGCTTTAGTTCTGCATTTGGAGTGAAGCTATTTGTGACCTCACCCATGCCAGGAATAACTTCCCCGAATGAGAAATGCGTACCATCCATGTACAACTCTGTGGTATTAGGCGCACGGAACGCTTCATCATAACGAATAGACCAAGCCATCCAAGGTTGGGCTTGCCAACGAGCACCAACAGAAGGTGACCACGCCGACTCGTCATTGTCATCAAAACCATCAGCTTCAGAAGTAAAGGTATCGTAGCGGATACCTGCATCCAACATCACCGTCTCGAATACGTTGTAATTAACATAACCAAACGCTCCAACCGTGGTAGTTTTAGAGCCATCAGGAGGGGTGGGACGACTATCATCCGTAGAGATACGCGTTGCATTCAACTTATCTTCATAACCATCTAAGCCTGTGAATATTTTAAAATCACCGGCAACAGACTCATTCGTGACCGAGAAGCCCGTTGTTTTGATCTTACTTATATCATCTCCAACGCGACCGCCTGCAGACTCTTCTATTTCTGTATCATTATGAAACAATGCCACTTCAAGTTTAATGAGTTCATTGGCCGGATTAAATCCGTAATCCAATGCGACGGACTGATCTGTGGTGCGTCGCTTAATTAGCAGGTCAGGATCATTTAGTTGCCCGCTTGAATCGCCAACAACTGGTGGACGGCCATCAAGATCGGCATAACGAAAGTTAATTCCCGCTTTGTGAGCTTCATTGATTTGCCAATTAAGTTTGGCTAAGCCTGTCTTGTTTGTCGCTTCACTGCCATAAAGCTTGGTACCATCTCCCTGCTCCATAATACCTGCATCTTGGTAGCTACCACCGATAAGCCAATCAATATTACCATTCTTGCTGGCTATTGCTGCGGTATTACTCCAAACATCCCCATTATCCTGGTACCCCACTCTCACACGTCCACCTAGACCATCATCATCGAGGATATCATCAGCAGTAAGAGTATTCTGAACGACAACACCACCAATTGCCCCGGAACCATAAAGGGAGCTGATCGGCCCTTTTACAACTTCGATATCACTGATAAGTGCCGGGTCAAGGAAATAAGAAGGACGGTGTCCATACTGAATATTCTGTCGTGTACCATCAATGATCTGAAGTACCTTGTTCCCCTGTAAACCTCGGATATTCACTGACTGGTTTCCAGGAACATTCGCACCAGCGACACTGACATTAGGTTCGTATTTCACAGCTTCAGCAACTGAATTGGGCTGGGCTTCATCTAATTGATCACGGTTAACGCGCTCAATAGAACGGGTTTTGTCCTGCTCCGTTTTCACCGCTCGTGATTCTGCCACTACAATTTCATCAAAAATAGATATGTCTTGCTGTGCATGCACAGCGGGAGAAAGTGCAACGACAACCGCGCTAGCAACCAATGTAAGCTTATTTTCCATAATCCCTGCTCAAAATAATTATCGATGTATCAACTAATTGGATACATTATACAAACACAAACGATAATGACTATTATTATTATTGTGATTTGTATCGATATTCTTAAAATTCAAATAAGCTTTCCAAGCAGGAAAAAAATACCAATCGGTTAAAATACAGATAAACAAACATAAACTGTGTTTTTATCCTTGCTGCATCGCAGTATCGCTGCTAATATTCGCGCTCGTTTTTACGACATTGAGTAAGGTCGCATTACTCAGTGAATTTAATTTAAAAGAGTATTTAATATGAAATTTGAAGCAGTAGTACGTACTGACCTAGGTAAAGGTGCGAGCCGCCGCCTACGTCACGCAGGTAAATTCCCAGCAATCGTTTACGGTGGCGAAGCAGCTCCTGTATCTATCGAGTTGAACCACGACGAAGTGATCAACCAAATGGACAAGCCTGAGTTCTACGAAGGTCTAGTTCTAGTGATCGATGGTCAAGAAGTTGCTGTTAAGCCTCAAGACATCCAGCGTCACGCGTACAAGCCAAAAGTTGAGCACATGGACTTCAAACGCGCTTAATAGCCGTTGATTCATACTCAATAAAAAAAGCGCCCTAGGGCGCTTTTTTTTGTATCTGTCACATCTCAGCCAGGTTCGATAGCAATAGCCGATAATATCAACCTAGATTGGTATCAAACACGGCTACACTGCATGGCTAATTTTTCATGCCCTTTATTCATGCCTCAAGGCTTCAATGGGATCTAATTGGGACGCTTTAAAGGCCGGATAGAACCCGAACCCTACCCCAATCATGGCTGTTGCGGTAATGCTCACCAAAATGATCATTGGCGATACTACCATTTTCCAACCCAAGCCAAACTGAAGCGCGACGACAGCCAATAACGACAATGCAATTCCAATAAAGGCCCCTAACAAGCAAAGCACTACGCTCTCAATTAAAAACTGAGTCAAAATATGCTTGGGCTTAGCACCAACCGCCATGCGTAGGCCAATCTCTCGGGTACGTTCAGTCACACTCACCAACATAATGTTCATCACACCGATTCCACCCACTAACAAAGATACGGCAGCAACCCCAGATAACAACAAAGAAAACACTTTATTGGCTTCAGCGCGGGTCTGCAGCATGGCTGTTAAGTTCATGATGGTAAAAGGGCTCGTCAAGTGAGAAGCAACACGGTGTTTTTGCAATAGAAGACGCTCTACCTCTTCGGACACCATGTCCATATCTTTTTCATTCTCGACCGATAACGTGATTCGACTCACCCGATCGGCACTGTTATCATTACGGCCAATGACTCTTCTATTCGCTGTCGTCAACGGTAGGATGATCAAATCATCTTGATCTTGCCCACGAATATCTTGGCCTTTCTCTTCCAATATACCAATTATCCGAAGCGGTACCTTGTTGATACGAATCACTTCATCCATTGCATAATCAGCATGGTCAAATAATTCCTTGGCGACGGTTTGTCCGATCAATGCCACCTTCGCATTACGGCGAAGATCTTCGTCGGTAAAAGCTCGACCTTGCGCGACATTCCAGTTACTGGCAATCAAGTAGTCGGCATTGGTGCCTTGGATTGAGGTATTCCAGTTCTGGTTGCCAAACACCACCTGCGCCTGACCTTGAACATTGGCCCCCGCCGCCAGTATTTCAGGAATTTCAGCCTTAATTTGACTAACATCAGACATAGAAAGCCGATTTGTGGCGCCGGCAGCCGACGAGGCACCACCAGAGCGTATTGCGCCCGATCTCACCATCAACAGGTTGGTACCGTGGCTTTCAATTTGCTTTTCAACCTCACGCTGTGCACCTTCGCCAAGAGCAAACATGATAACGACAGCGCTGATACCAATAATAATTCCCAATGTCGTCAGGATAGAGCGAAGTAAATGCGTCCTCAACGAGGTCAGTGCGGTTATCAAGGTCGTCATGCTATCGCCTCCAGGCGGGTTTGCTGGTCCTTCACCAACTTTCCGTCTTTAATATGCAAGATTCGATTGGCCTGAGCAGCGACTTCATGATCATGAGTGATGATAACGATTGTCTGCCCTTTGCGATTAAGCGCTTTGAATAACTCGACAATATCTTCACTGGTTTTACTATCAAGCGCGCCTGTTGGTTCATCGGCCAATAAAATATCCGGTTGATTTACCATTGCCCTAGCAATCGCGACTCGCTGTTGCTGACCTCCCGATAGCTGATTGGGGTGCGAATCTAGCTTGTCTCCCAAGCCCACCAAGGTAAGACAATGCTTGGCTCTCTCATCAGCATCACCCACCTTGTCATCTCGATACATTAAGGGCATTTTGACGTTATCTAAAGCGCTGGTTCGGGACAGCAAATTAAACTGCTGGAAAACAAACCCAATATGATTCTGCCTTATCTCAGCTAGTTGTTCCTTCTTCATAGCCGGAGTTGGTTTTCCCAGTATTTCGATTTCACCTTGCTCCGGTGTCATCAAGCAACCAATCACATTCATCAGCGTTGACTTACCCGATCCAGAAGGTCCGATAATAGCGACCATCTCACCCTTATCGATTTGGAAACTGATTCGATCAAGCACCTGAAACCGCTCTTCCCCTATAGGAAAGCTATGGCTCAGCTCTCGGCATACAATAGCGGTATCCATTAGCGGTTATCCCTCACTTGAGTCACGATTTTCATATCAGAAATATCCGGGCTCAACACTGAAGAGAAACTATCATCACTCACCCCAAACTGGGCTTGGATCACCTCCACCTCGCCATTGTTGAGCACCAAGAGAGGAGCAACCTTGACCTCACCATTGCGGATTCGTCGTTGCAGCTCACGTTGTTCATTCGTCAGTACTGAAGACAAGACTTTCTGCAGTTGCTGGCGTTGCTGCCTCACCGCCGTATTCGAAGGACTTCCTTGCCCTGACGGTGTGGATGGTAAGGCCTGCCTTAAAGCCTGCTTTTGCTCTTCCGTCAGATTAAGGTGCTCAAAACGAGATACAATGTCGCCTCTTGCTCCTTTTTGTTGCCCGCTGGAAGCAAACCGGTTGGCAGCTCTTACCGCGGCATTGCTGACCCTTTGCGCATTGCGGATACTATCAATAGATATATCCAAATTCGCGGTCATACCTGGTAGCAAGCTGTTATCCGCATTGCGGGCCGACACAATAACGATATAACTGATCACACCGTTATTGGTTTGCGGGGCTTTTCTAATTTGACTGACTTGACCGTTGAATTGGCGTTCGGGGTAGGCATCGACAGAAAATCGTACATCTTGCTCAAGTTTAACCAGACCAATGTCAGACTCGTCTATGTATGCCTCTATCTCCATTTCGGAGAGATCTTTTGCCAACGTAAATAGCTCTGGTGTGTTGTAGCTTGATGCAACAGTCTGCCCGGCTTCCACGGTTCGGTTGATCACGAACCCAGAGATGGGAGCGACAATTTTCGTTCTATCAAGGTCAATTTGCGCTTGCTGCAAACTTGCTTCATTTGCCGCGTGAGTCGCTTGAAAGATCGCTAGTTGGGAAATATTTTGCTCCCAGTCCAATTTGCTCATCTGGGAGTTTGTCTCTATCACATCGAGTGCATCTTCAGAAATACTCTTGTTCTTATACAAAGTACGTGATCTCGCCAGCTCTCGCACTGAACGCTGGTAATTCAATTTAGCGCGTTCTATCACTAACTTCTGTGCAGCTATATCCGCTTGGCTTTTATCTCGCAGCGCTTGAGCCTGAGCAACCTTTGCAGCAAAGTACTCGGGATCTATCTCCGCCAGCAATTGACCTTCTTCAACAGGATCGTTGAAATCAACATGGATATTAATGATCTGCCCCGATAGCTGAGCACCAACAACCACATCATTAACAGCAGTCAATGATCCCGTAGCACTGACGCGATTACTCACGTTACCAAAAGTGACTTGCTCGGTACGAAAAGTCTGGGGAGAGGGGTTGGCCGAACTGAAACTATGTGGGGCTAATGTATAAAAAGATATCGTACCAACTGCCGCCAACGCGACAATAGATAAGGCAATGTTAGAGCGCTTAGTTTTCATATAGAAAGGCCTCAATATTGTATTCTATTGAAAACCTTAACAAGTGCATGTGAATAGGAAAATTGGATTTACAGTGATTTACCCACTGTTGTTCATTAGAAACATTTGTATAACAGAGAAATACGGCTAGAAAAGTTCTTGTTGAGGAGAGTGGCTATTGTCTGAATCGGCTTGACGGTCTTGCTGTGCTTTCGCTCTCATCACTCTCTGGTAACGCTGCTTACATAACCTAACGACATTTCGCTTCTGTTCATTGGTGAACTGCTGCCAATGAAATCGCTCATCCCGACTACGGAAACAACCTTTGCAATAACCACGGTTATTAGCCTGGCACACCCCGACACATGGGCTGGGAATAGTAAAAAAATCGAGTTGTTCCATTCCTTTCCCCATAACGAATAGCGAGTGACCTACTAATGATAATAATCCCTTCTGGCATATTTCCCAAATTATACCAACCTACATAAATATCATATGAATCAGGATAGAAAGTGAAATTTATCACCAAAAGTGAATGGCCATTCATAGCCTTGTACTTTTGTTAATTATTTTGCTAGTCTTTTATCGTTATCAGGAGCGATAACATCATCTAAATCGCAGTCGCATGTTCTTTTCCAATGACTGCCGTTCAACCAGGAGGGAACCATGGATTTCTTTGTACCATCGGCATCTAGCCCGCAGCAAGCAGAAGCAGTATTCAACTCAATCGCTAACCATGTATCTGCCCCCGAGCAAAACAAACGTATTTACAAGCTTGTATGGCAACATGAAGGGGCTGAATGTACGTGCGAAATCGGCAAGCCGCTTCCTGATGTATTCAGAACCGAAGAAACTGTACTGGCTATTTTCGAGTGTGATGGAGTGTATAAAATTTGCACCCCTAACCGTGGCGCTATCAAATTTGACCCTATCCACGCCATGAAGTCTTCTGTATCCAATGTCGAGTACTTCAGTTGATCGCGATGATCTTTTTGCAAAGCAATAAAAAACCGCATTTTGATGCGGTTTTTTTGTTTCCGTTTTAAACCGTGACGCCGGCTTCTGCAAAACTCGCCATATTATTATAAAACTCTGCAGCAGCTCGAAGCAGTGGAACGGCTAGTACCGCACCGGTCCCCTCACCTAATCTCAAGGATAGATCCAGCAACGGCTCGGCATCCAGCTGTTCAAGTGCAATTTGATGACCCGACTCATGGGATTGGTGAGCGAAAATCAAATAATCACGGCAGGACGGATCTATTTTCGTCGCCAGTAATGCAGCAACTGTCACAATAAAACCATCAACGAGTACCGGAGTTTTCTGCTTGGCCGCGGCAAGGAAACCACCCACCATCTGTACGATTTCAAACCCTCCGAGCTCGGCAAGCAATGTTTTCGGGTCGGTGGAACCGCAACGTGCTACACCTTGACTCACCAAACGCTTTTTCTTCTCCAATTGCTCCGAAGACACACCCGTGCCAAGACCAACGCAACGTTCTGCAGACTCACCAGTAAATGCAGCAAGCAGCGCTGACGCACTACTGGTATTACCTATCCCCATTTCTCCAAACATGATCAGGTTGCAACCTTGGTCGATCACACCGTCTACCACCTCTTGGCCCCAAACCAACCCTTGGTGCACTTGTTGTACTGTCATGGCCGGTTCAATGGCTAAATTACCCGTCCGTTCACCAAGGCGTTGCTTAACCAACTGCGGAGATTCCTGCTCTACCGGTACCAAAATACCGCAATCAATCACTTTTATCGCCACATCATTAGCACGGCAGAAACAATTAATCGCAGCACCTCCGGCCAAGAAGTTAAGGACCATCTGTTGGGTAACGGCACTCGGTGCGATACTCACCCCTTCTTCAGCAATACCGTGATCACCGGCAAACACCAAAACAGTTGGCTGATCCAGAGAAATATTGTCTATCGCTTGGGCTTTGCCTTGGCTCTGGATAAGTGCTAACTGATAAGCCACTTTTTCCAACTGGCCCAGCGCCCCAAGAGGTTTAGTTTTTTGATCTATACGCCCTTGGATCTCGGAACTAAAACGGGTATCAAACATTTACTCTATCCTTAGTTTAAATTTAAAATAACCCTAACTGCGGAGCGGTAATATCATCAAAGTGTTTACCGATGAAAGGCAAAATACCATCAGCTACTGGTCTTAGCTGCTTATCAATATAATGCTCGTAATCAATCGGGCTTTGCTGGGCTTCTTTTGGTTCTGGGCCGTTAATGGTGATCACATACTCAATCCAACCGCCGTTTTGATATTGCAGTGATCGACCTTGACGTTGATTCACCTCATCAGCCATTCTTGCCGCTCTGACATGTGGCGGTACATTTTTTTGGTACTCAGATAGGTTACGGCGTAACCGCTTGCGGTAAACCAATACATCATCGTACTTTCCGGATCGGGTATCTTCCACGTACTGCCTGACGTACTCTTCCACTTCCTCATCGTGAAATACTTGATGGTATAAGGTTTGCTGGAAAGTCTGTGCCAAACGTGTCCAGTCGGTACGCACTGTCTCTAACCCTTTGTAAACCATTTCCTCATGCCCATTACTGATCACCAAGCCGGCATAACGTTTTTTACTGCCCGTTTCCTGCCCACGGATCGTCGGCATCAAGAATTTGTGATAGTGGGTTTCGTACTCCAGCTCCAGCGCAGACTCAACGGCATACTCGTCTTGTAAGTGTTTAGTCCACCACTGATTAATATACGCCACCAGCTGACAGCCGATTTCATCGGCTTTTTCCGCTGAATGAGCATGTTTGAGTGACACAAAAGTCGAGTCGGTATCACCATAGATCACCTCATACCCTTTACCTTCAATCAGCTCTCGAGTGGTTTTCATGATCTCATGCCCGCGCATTGTGATCGATGAGGCCAAACGATGATCAAAGAAACGGCAACCAGAGGATCCCAGCACACCGTAAAAAGAGTTCATGATGATTTTAATCGCTTGTGAAAAAGCCTTTTCCCCATCACGTTTGGCTTGATCCCTTGCCGCCCATAATGATTCGATCATCTTAGGCAAGAAGTGTTTGGCCCGATGGAAGCGCCCTCCCCGAAATCCGGCAATGGCTTGATTGTCTTCTTTCCCTTCTTCGAGCAATAAGCCTTCAATCAACCCGAGCGGATCGATACGAAAGGTGCGGATGATAGAAGGGTAAAGCGATTTGAAATCCAGCACCAATACCGATTCATACAAACCGGGTTTGGAGTCCATGACATAGCCACCAGGGCTGGCAATCCAGTTTTCGCTATCCAAACTTGGAGCCACATAACCCGCTCGGTGTAGCTGAGGTAAATATAGATTGGTAAACGCCGCTACCGAGCCGCCAATCCGATCAAGCTCCACACCGGTCAAACGGCTTCTCTCGATAGCGAAGTCAAGCAAGTGAGTATGATCGAAAATGCGCGAAACCAACTTGCAATCTTGCAGGTTGTATTTTGCCAGCGAGACTTTGTCCTCACGGAACATCTGGTTGATTTCGGCCATTCGATCATGGACATTGTGTATCGCCTTACCCTCTCCCAGTAACTCTCGCGAAACTGACTCCAAAGACCAGGAGCGGAAGTTGTAGGTAGCGGTCTTCAGAGTATCAATGCCGTCTAAGACCACACGGCCAGGAATGGAAATAAAGCCTTGGTTAGGATTCTGAGTTGACTGTCGCCAATGAGGCGGCTGCTTTCCCCTGCCCATGCGTAAAGTAATCGCATTCCATTCCGCCCGTTTAAGCAGCAAGCGAAAATCAAAGTCAATGACGTTCCAGCCGATAACAATGTCAGGATCGAACGCTAGAAACCATGCTTCCAAGGCGAGTAACAACGCTTTTTCTGAGTCTACCCACTGGATCCAGTCGTGTGCATCCTTATCGCAAGATGCCTCCCCGACCATAATAACCCGGCTGTCTTTATCGCTATGTAAACCAACCGAATACAGAACACCTTTTTCCGAGCACTCTATATCCAGCGACACAACCGATAATTGGGGCTTATATTCCGCAGATTTAGCTTTAACCTGATGGAACTCATCAAAGCCCGTCTTGATCGTATGCTTACCAGAAAAAGCAATGCCACCACAAATAAAACGTTCCATCAAATAGCGGTCAGCTAAACGAATATCAGACTCAAATGCTTCGATCCCAACCGCACGTAAGATCTGGGGTAGTTGAAGGCTGTCTTTTATCGAATGGCAGTAACATGCTGCCATGTCTTCATGCTGAAAGTTCTTCAGTGCTAATGGCTTCCACTCAGCGCGTATTCCCGCTTTATGAAGTTCGCCTTGGGCCACCACTTGATCTTGCTGGCGAATAAAGCACACCGGTTTAGCGTTATTGATCACCAGCCTGGCTGGCCCATTGTCGGTGCTAACCCAAAGCACAATCTCTGTTTGACCACGAACATCGCGGCCTTGCCTTGTTAGTACAAAGCCTTTTGACTGAGTTTGCAAAAACACCTCGTTAGTATGGTATTAACCAATTTTACGTTCAATCTTATCAAATTCAGTCACTATCCACTGGCCGAAGTCATTAATCATAAACAATACGGCTTTTTTAGGGACTTGCTGACCTGAGATCAACATAAAAAGGCGATCAATTGCCAATTTGTGCTGAGGGTAATAACTCAGAAATTGCTGAGCGGCTTGCTCTATCGACAACGCTAATTTACCAGAGCGATGAAAGACCAAGGTATAACACGACCAAATCATTTTTTTTGCCACATCACGGCACAAAGATAAGTAATGGGAAACAACTCTTGTAGCCATAATATTACGACGGTAATCGTTAAGCTGTATCGGTAAGTCATCATTCATCGACTTACCAATGTCCCAGCTTGGCTCAAAGCAACCAAATCGACTTGAGAGGTCATCACCACACACACATACGCAACAATGCTTCAGCCAGAAGCCCCATTTAAAGATCGCTGCAATATCAAGCACCTCATGTTTTACCAATAACGTCATATTAACAGCGACAATTTGTGGACATTGGCTCTCTATCCGACTGACAATGCTATTAAGTATTGCTTGCGCTGACGCCGTCAGCGGGTTGGTTGTCACTAAGGTGACATTTAAATCAGATTGCCCAGGAACTGCTTCCAGCCTAGCAACGCTCCCCGCAATATAGATGCTATGAAGAACAGGTATGCTGCGTTTGAGCTGATGAACCAGCTCATCAACAATCTGATCAAACATAGGTTGAAATGTGGATGGACAACCCAAAGCAGGTAAAGCTCGTGCCACTGATATTCCTCTAAATTACTGCTAGCTTCGTAACTATTTCAGTAACTATATCAAATCACGGTCCATCAATATCTAACCCAACGCCAACTGAATAATAAACGTACAAATGTGATGGGTAACTATCAGTATCTCGATGCTAAGCCTATGCCTTTTGAACGATTTATAGCAAAATTCAACGTCCACTCGACACATCCTTAAGAAGTTAGCCCTTCGGTTCACGAAATAGTTGGTGTTCAGGCTTAACCGTGGTAATTTTCGGTTTTTACCAACAGAAAGATATATCCCATGCCAAGAGCTAGTGAAATAAAGAAAGGTTTTGTCATTGTAACCGGCGGTAAAACGCTGTTAGTCAAAGATATTGAAGTTACAACACCTGGCGGCCGTGGCGGTACAAAAATCTACAAAATGCGTTGTACCGACCTAGCGACAGGGCACCGTGTTGACGAACGCCTAAAGGCTGATGATGTGGTAGATACTGTTGAGATGAGTAAGCACCCAGTCGCTTATTCATACGCCGAAGGTGAAAACATCATCTTCATGGATACAGAGAACTACGATCAGTACACCTTCAACGCTGAAGATATTGCTGATGAAATGCTATTCATCAATGAAGATACCCAAGGTATTCTTGTCATTCTGGTCAATGAAAAAGCAGCAGGCCTCGAACTACCTTCATCCGTTGAATTGGTTATCGAAGAGACCGACCCTTCAATTAAAGGTGCGTCAGCATCAGCTCGTACTAAGCCAGCACGCTTTGCAACTGGCCTATCAGTACAAGTACCTGAATACATCTCTACAGGTGAAAAGGTTAAGGTCAACGTTCAAGAACGTAAGTTCATGGGTCGCGCAGACTAAACAATAGTTAGACTATTACCAAAGGGGAAGCCCAACGAGCGCTTCCCTTTTTTGTTGTTAAGGGGAACGCCCAAGCTTGGTGGCCTATAAGGTCGAAACTTGCACCTGCATATTGCTTGGGTATACTGCCATTTCAATTAACCAATGACAGATAGAGTTCATGGACACACCAAACCTAATTTCTTATGACGACGTTATCGATGCCGCTTATGACATCTTCCTGGAGATGGCTTCTGATAACCTAGAGCCTGCCGACGTATTGCTTTTCACGATGCAATTTGACGAGCGCGGTGCTGCTGAACTAGTTGAAACTAAAGATGACTGGGCTGAGCACGTTGGCTTTGACGTTGATAAAGAAGTGTATGCCGAAGTGCGCGTTGGTCTGGTTAATGAAGAAAATGATGAGCTAGACGATGTTTTCGCTCGCCTTCTTGTGAGCCGTGATCCTGACAACAAATTCTGCCACGTTTTGTGGAAGCGTGACTAAGCCAGAACCCCATAGAAATACAACAAAGGCGGAGCCATCTTCATGGCTCCGCCTTTTTATTTGTCTTCCGGGTAGCAGGTATTAATCAAAGTGGAAGCGGTGTTTACCGTGTGCTGCTTTGGTTTTTAGATAGTTTTCGTTACCATCTTTGACGTGCGCTTTAGTACCCACCACTTCTGAAATCACAATACCCAGAGCTTCAAGTTCACGGATCTTTTTCGGATTATTGGTGATCAGACGAATTTCTTTCAAACCCAACGCCGTCAGCATATAAGCGGCTTCAGAAAATTCTCGAAGATCATCGCTAAATCCAAGGTGATTATTTGCTTCGTAGGTGTTCATGCCCTGACTTTGTAATTCATAAGCATCAATCTTGTTGTAAAGACCGATCCCGCGTCCTTCTTGACGCAGATACAATAGGACACCACCCTGCTCACCCATTTTTTCGATGGTTTCATCTAACTGCTCACCACAGTCACAACGCGATGAATGAAAAACATCCCCCGTCAAGCATTCAGAATGCATGCGTACAAGTGGTGGTATAGAACGCTGATCGGCATTTTGGAAAATCACAGCAACATGCTCTTTGCCTGACTCTAACCCGTTAAATGAAAGCAGCTCAGCAGGAATATTACTTCTTTGACCGACTTTAAAAGGCACACGGGCCCTTACTTTAACCATGTTGTTCCTAAGTACTTCTACAGACAAATCAGCAGCGGCAATCAGATCGATACAAAGCCTCACGGTTAAGGCTACAGGCTTGCTGTTTGACTAACTATTCTTTACACAACACCCAGCAATTGAATACTCTACAGTACGACTATCGCTAAGGCGTTACTCTTTAACTCGGGTTGATCACTCGGGTTGTTATACCCAAGCAACTTCAAGGTATTTGGTTTAATGAAGTCACTTGGGTATAAACCGTAATGATATCTAAAATTATTGCACTAAAACAGCGTAAAGGCATAGGTTGCTGGTAATCAGAACAATAGCACCCCGGATTATTATGTTATAACATAACACCAACAAGGAAAAAACCATAAGTTATCTATGGTTTAATTGGCATTGACTCGATAATAGTCTTTCGATTTTCGACTTTGAAATACACACGCAGACATCAATGTAACGCACACGACCGCCGCCATTATCATCGACATTCGTAACCAATCATCCCCCATGATCAAACGGATCGTGATCATGCTATAAGTAACTTGTAGCCACTTCAACGCAACTAGACCTAAGCTTATGGACATCACGTAGGGAACCCATCGGTGGCGAATAAGCAGTACCAAAGGGAAGGCTATTAACAATAGGCATGGTAGCCATGAGCCATAGCGTAAAAAATGTGCAGCTAGTAACCAAAAACTCACAACGACAGGGAGCATTCTTAATATCATTTAACCACCTCCATAAAGAAGCATCATATATACACCTTTATGGTGTTGATTTAAAGATGTATTGTTAATCAATACGTTGGAGATAACTATCAATGTACCTTTTTAGATAGTTGCTTTTTTTTGCAGTTATTCAATGCTCCCCTCTGTTATATACCATAAAGTTATGTTTCAATAGCGCCCTTTTTGAACAACTCGCACCCTATTGATGAACATGACTCTTTGGTTACGTTGGCGATCCCCAATCCTAGTATTTTTACTGGGTGCGACTGCTATTGCTATGTCTTCACAACCAATTAGCCATTACTTGTTCAAAAGTGAAGTCGAAAAGCGGCTCGAAAACATTCATATATTCTACCAAGAACGATTCATGGATGTTGGGCGTGAATTACAAGAGCTCATAACTGAGCTTAACTTTACCTGTACTCAGCAGGACATTTCCTTATTACGTGAGACTATTGAGCAATCAACTGGCATCCAACTGCTAGAGCTACAGACCGCAACAGGCCATTGCTCTGTTTATGGAGATAAAGTTCCGCTCATTAAAGATTTTGATCACAAGGACAGTAGCGTTCTCGGGCATGATACTGTCGACTTTAGTTATAACGTTGCCCCTTATCATAACCACCGCCTTAAGATTCACTACCGCCTTGCCGAAGCGAGCTTGATCTTAATTACCGAACCGGTGCAGCATGTATTCACACAAAGTGAAGTGTGCAAGAACTGTACAGCAATGACCTTGAGTCGAGATGGCGAGGAAATTCAGGTTTATCCTATGCTGGAGGCTAAGCAATATTTCCACATTGCAAGAAAAGCTTTTGGCCCCAACTACGCGTTCAATGTCTATGCAACAGCGAATGGGATCAGCTATGTGACAAACAGTGATCAATTTATCACTCAGCTATTACTGTTTTTTATGCTGTTATCTGGCTGCTTGCTGATTGGGTTATACCGTACACCTGAGCGAACGCTAAAAGAAATGATCACGCATGGCTTACTAAAAAAAGAGTTTATCCCTTTTTATCAGCCGATCATTGATACCCGATCAGGAAAGATGACCGGCTGCGAGGTGTTGATCCGCTGGCAACGACCTGATGGAGAGCTCATTTCACCGAATCAATTTATCCCTATTGCAGAGCACAATGGGCAAATCAAGCAGTTGACGGTTTACCTGCTTGAACTCATCATTGACCAATTTCAAGACGAGCTCATTGCCGAATCCGATTTTTGTGTCAGCATGAATGTTACGCCACAGCAACTGGAAGATGACGAATTCCTTGCCACAACGATCAACTTACTCACACAAAGGAAAATCCCAGCTCATCGGTTGGCGTTTGAAGTGACAGAGCGGATCCCGTTCAAAAACTTGGCAAAAGCCCGGTCAATTATTCAGCAGCTGAGTAATTTTGGTATCTCAATCAAACTCGATGATGCAGGTACCGGCTATGGCGGTTTTAGCTACCTGCAAAACCTGCCTATCGATACATTGAAAATCGATAAAATGTTTATCGACACGATTGGTACCAATGACTTGAAGTCTAATATTCTTGACTCCATTATCCTTTTTGCCAAACACGCTGGGCTAAAAGTAATCGCTGAAGGTGTCGAGACGGCGGATCAGGTTGAATACCTGCATCAGCGGGATATCCACCTGATGCAAGGTTTCCATTTTGCCAAACCGATGCCATTCAACGAATTTCACCAGTATTTACAACAAGATCTAAGGGTTTGAGCTTGCTATTTTAGCTGCGATATTAACCAACCAAGAATTTTTTGCGCAACTTCAATTGTTATTTTTCCCAGAAACTCTAAAATTGCCCGATTACATTCCTAAAGCACCTGTCGTATAACAGGCTCAGGATAAATTAATTAGTCTTACTGCTTACAAGCAGTGATTGACGCAGTAAAGGAAACGACATGATTCAAGTAGTTGGTCACAAAAACCCTGATAGCGATAGCATCTGTTCAGCACTTGTTGGTGCTGCTCTTCTTAAAGCTCGTGGCGTTGAAGCTAAAGCTGTTCGTCAAGGTGAAATCAACCGTGAAACTCAGCATATCCTAACGACAGCTGGTGTTGATCAACCTGAAATGTGTACGGGTGTCGCTGGCGAGAAAGTTTGGCTAGTTGATTACTCTGATCTAGCACAAGCACCGGATGACATCGCAGATGCTGAAATCGTAGGTATTGTTGACCACCACCGCCTAGGTGATGTGATGACGGTTAACCCACTTGAAGCATGGATCTGGCCAGTTGGTTGTACATGTACCATCATGTTCAACCTATTCAAGATGGAAAACGTAGAAATCACTCGCGAACTAGCGACCCTGATGATGTCTGCCATCCTAAGCGATACTGTGGGTTTTGCTTCTCCAACGTGCACTCAAAAAGACAAAGATGCGGTGGCTGAGCTTGCTCCACTAGCTGGTGTTGTAGATCTAGACCTGTTCATCAAAGAGCTTCTGATCGCTAAAACTGACATCCAGGGCCTATCTGCTGCTGAGCTAGTAGAAAAAGACCTTAAAGCATACCCATTCAAAGAGCGTAATGTTGTTGTTGGTCAAATCGAACTTGCAACTCTTGAGCAAGTTAACGACATGATTACTGAGCTTGAAGCTGATCTTCAGCGTCGTTGTGACGAAGAAGGCCTAGCAATGGCCGCTCTGATGCTGACTGACATCACAACTAGCACAACGCGCCTACTTTACAAAGGTGAGTGGAACGAAGTGCTAGATACACATGCTAAAGATGGCATGCTGATGATGGAAAACACGCTAAGCCGTAAGAAACAAGGCTGGCCTTGGCTGCAGAACGTACTTGCTTAATCGCTGGTACTTCTTGCTAATGAAAAAAGGAACGCTACGGCGTTCCTTTTTTGTACTTGAACAACACCGTTTATCGCCTTAATGCCGAGGTCTCATTTAATATATCGGCAAAATGAGACACAAATTCACGCCCTACTAACTTACCTTCACGATAATCTATCTCCAAATCATCCTTACTGCTTAGCAAAGCTCGGCTCTTCAAACTTTTTTCTGGCGAAATTTGGATAATTTGCAGTCCTTCAGGTGGAGAGAGCATAAATTCATGTGCCCCCTGATAGGTGGTATAGTAGCGATTAAGCATATCGATCACCTCGAGCCGTTTATTATTACCTGTCAGTGCGAGAAATCGCTCTATGTTATCAGCCGAGAGTAAGCTCCAGCTTTTACCTTTACCTGAAGATGCTGCTCCAGGCTCTTTATCACGCCAATTCAGCTTCCAGCTTTCGAACTTGGTTGTCAGCTCTCCGTGCAAAGCTTTTACCTTATCCAAAGACTCATTCAAACTCAGCCTATCAATATAATCAGGAAGCGCGATTTCCACCTTACCGCGCCAATCATCAAAGCGGCTGCTCTCATCTTGAGGCAATAACACAGGTTCCGTTCTCACCACAATCACTAAGTCAGCACCACGCTGCCAAGCTTCCTTCACAGGCACAGCAGCACTGACGCCACCGTCAACCCATTCCAAGTCGTCGAAGTTAACTGGTTGATTATAAATCACCGGTATTGCACATGAAGCCCGTAATACATCGCACCAGTTATCCTCGTACATGGGTATATAAATATCTTGCAAAGTATCTTTACGGGTAGCACAGGCAAACGCATGTCGATGACGCAGCACCTGCCTTGCAGCAGTCACATCTAACGGTAATGAACCATGAGCCCGTACAGCTTCCAAAGCCCAATCGAGGTTCATCGGTTTCTGTTGGCTAAGATACTTATATAAGTTGAAAAATTCATTGTCAGTGGTGTAGTTAACAATGAAATCATAACCGAAACGAGGTTGACGGCTAATATATGACGATAAGTTCAGCGCACCAGCAGACGTGCCGATGTAAAGCTCGAATGGATCGAAGCCTCTTTCTAGAAAAGCATCAAATACCCCGGCCGTAAAAATGCCACGTTGCCCTCCTCCCTGCACAACTAACGCGATTTTTTTCTTTTTCGCATTGAGTAACTGATGTGAAAAGCTGTTAATTAAAGGTAAATCGAATGCCTTTAAACTAAACGGTAAATGATTTGTCATGCCCCGACCCACGTACTACAGGAATCTTGTAAAGCAGTATACCGTCCCTAGCTAGATAAAAACTTAACCTGTTCTATATTTATCTAATTATTAATAGCTTACGCAGTAACTGATACTATACCAAAGCCAATTATAACAGTCATGATGCTTATGGCAATCAACACAGCGAGTTTCAATTCGAAGTCCATAAATTTCGCTCCCTTAGAAAAAATTAACAAACCGTTAACTCTATTTTAGGGAGAGTTCAAGATTCTGGCTAATGAAAAAGCAATAATTTAAGAAAGCTGTCACACTTAAATTTATGTTTGCGCTATTGGATAATGGTATGAAAACAAGACATTTATTATTAATCTTTGCCGGTATGTTAATGGCATCGCATACGGTAGCTGCCAATACCATCTATGTGACACCATACATTGGCTACACTTTTTCCAGCTCAATCAAGGATGATAACGGGGTTAACATTGAGCCCGAAAACGATCCTCATTACGCAATCTCCATAGAAACAGACTTAGACAAGGGGCGTGTGGGTTTATTTGTCAGTCACCAGCCGACTGACTATGAAACCTTTTCAAATTCCGGTTCATTCACTTATGTACATTTTCAGAGCTCTCTGCGTTTTGATACCTTTGAGCGTTTTGATACTTTCGTGGGCGCGAGCATAGGCACAACTATTATCGATGCCGACTGGAGTGACCAAGATCTTGTTTTCTCTGGTGGCTTCTTGGGTGGAGTGGAATACAAATTCACGCCACACTTCTCATTACTATTAGAAGGACGTTGGCTTGCTAACCTCATGGAAAGTGATACCACAACCGTCTGCAACCTCCCGGAGGGTAACCAAACCTGTAATATAAAGGTCAATTCCGAGTGGCTAACCCAATTCCAAACAAACCTTGGCTTTACCTATGCGTTCTGAGTTCTAGGCCAATTTACTGACGACACACCAGTGAATTGAAGCACTGGTGTGCGAATTAGCTGCAAATTAACCAATTTGCAGATTTAATCAACGGGTTTGTAAAATAATATTTCCAACCACGTATTTTCTCTGCCGCTAGTTTTTCCTACCAACATGAAGCCGACCACAGCGTTCTTCACTAGAAAAGAAGGCAAAACCAAAAATTAACATCTACCGCGCCGTTCCTTTACAACCCTACGCTCTATTGCTTTACATATTTACTCTAGTTAATCTCGTTCAATCAGCGTGGTCTTACCTTTCAATTATCACGCTAAGTATTGATATTAATTGGAATAATTCTCTGACTAATCCTATCTAGATAGTGATTTGCAGTACATAAGGAGATGTATATGAAACGTGAACAATGGGGCTCACGCGCTGGATTTATCCTAGCGGCAGTAGGCTCTGCAATCGGGCTAGGAAACATCTGGCGTTTCCCTTATATGGCTTACGAAAATGGTGGTGGCGCCTTTTTTATCCCTTACCTTTTTGCCATGCTCACCGCCGGTATCCCTTTTATGATTATGGAGTTCAGCCTTGGTCATAAACTGCGTGGGGCTGCACCAAGAGCCTTTTCCAAACTCGGCCTAAAATTTGAGTGGCTAGGTTGGTTCCAGGTATTTATCGCGGCCATTATCGCCGTTTACTACGTAGCGATTATTGGTTGGGCGATTTCTTATCTGAGTTATTCATTCACCCAAAGCTGGGGTACCGATACTAATGCCTTCTTCTTTGGTGAATATCTGAAACTAGGCGACAACAGTCCAAGTCAATTGGGTAGCCTGCAAAGCCATATTGCAATTCCGATGGCGATTGCTTGGGCGATCACTTTTACTGCGATATTTACTGGTGTCAAAGGTGGTATTGAGCGCGCAAGCAAGATCATGATGCCTTTGCTGTTTATCATGGTCGTTGCGTTGATTGGCCGCGTTGCATTCCTTCCAGGTGCTCTAGATGGACTAAATTACCTATTCCAGCCAGACTTCAGTAAGATTTTGGATGCCAAGGTATGGTCTGCGGCATATGGTCAGATCTTCTTCACCCTGAGTGTCGGTTTCGCCATCATGATTGCTTACTCTAGCTACCTGCCAGAGAAGTCTGATATCAACAACAACGCCTTTATGACTGTGCTCATCAACTGTGGTTTCTCTATCACTGCGGGTGTATTGATCTTCGGTGTATTGGGCTATATGGCGCAAGAGCAAGCCAAACCTATTACTGAAGTGGTGTCGGCTGGTGTTGGCTTAGCATTTGTCACCATCCCGGCAGCAATTAACTTACTACCTGCACCGTATATTCTAGGTCCACTGTTCTTCTTAGCTTTGGTTGTGGCAGGTTTGAGCTCGCACATTTCAATTATCGAAGCGGTTACCTCAGCTGTCATCGATAAGTTGAAAATCACCCGTAAGCTAGCAGCCTCTTTGGTATGTGGTATCGGCTTTGTTGTTTCGATGGCTTTTGCCACCAATGGCGGCCTACTGCTCCTTGATTTGGTTGACTACTTCATTAACAACGTTGCACTTCTGGCTAGCTGCCTTGTTGAGCTTGTCGTCATTGCATGGTTGCTGAAAGTATCTGACATCCGCAACTACGTAAATAGCATCTCTGAATTCAGCATCGGTAAGTGGTTTGAAATCTGTATCCGCTTCCTAAGCCCGGCAATGCTGGCTGTCATTCTGGGTACCAACCTCGTTAATACATTCAACGATGGTTATGGCGGCTATGCAACCTCAGATCTTCTGATGTTGGGTTGGGGCCTAGTTGCAGCAATGTTTGTTGTTGCCGTTATTATCAATGTTTCATCGAAACCACAGCCACAGCAGGAGGCCAAACTATGACAACGGGCGCAATTATTATGATGCTTTTCGGCTTGGGCATTACATGGGGCGGCGCAGCATACTGCATTTCCGTCGCGATGAATAAGCAGAGCAGAGATTAAGCTTTCGCTAAACGTTTAAACAAGGAGGCTATCGCCTCCTTGTTTTTTTGCTTCTAATTATGTTAACAATGATCCATTCTGATAAAGAATTCTTTTCCTTATGGCAATCAGGTAGCTACAATCGGAGGATTCAGGAGATAGCGGCAGATAACAAACAGTAGAACAATACGGCCGCCTATAGCTTTCATTGCCCAATGAAAGACAAAACATCAAGGAACAGAAATGAAGTTAGCAGCACTTATACTCTCAACAGCACTTATGCCTTCCATCGCATTTGCTTCTTCGACAAGTTGCGAAAGTAAAAAATACCACCAGTATATTGATGCCTCTCTCAGCTGGTATGAAAGCCTAGTTACGTTAGCGGTTGATAAAGAACCAGACCTCAAAGAGGTTGGCCAGTGGTTCCTTGAAGGGCGTAAGCATCACTTTGAATTGAATCGCGATGCCTTTGATTGGTATCTCGCCAACGACAAGGACAAACTAGCCCTTTCTCTTCCAGTTGAGTCATGGTTAAACCTAACCCAACAAGATGTGAAAGCCTTATCAGAAGAACAAAACTCTGATTTGGGCAAAGCGGCTAAGTTGGCCTTCGATGACAGACAAAGCAAGCCGCATCCGAAAAACTATGCCTTGCGAAGTGCTTTTGCCGAATTACTCACACACCCGGGTAATATAGAAAAACCACTTAATGCCTATAACGAAAAGATGACGGCGCTTACTGAAATGGAGTGTCAGTAAACGTAGTGCCTTAGGCCCAATAAATATTGTATATTAATTGGGCAATATCATGTTTTTTCAATTGCATAGCTTTATAGATTCATACATGCTTAACGGTTTTTTGCTACGGTCAACCCACCCTTTTTGCAATGAATCCCTTTAATTAGGAAGGATCCTATATGACAAACCGGCACGCTAACGCGTTATTTTTTCTCATACCGGCAGTTTGCATATCCAGCTATGCGCACGCTAACCAACCACAGCGATGGTCTGCAGGTTTAAACGCTGACATATCACTTTTGACGGGGTATTCGGAAAGCCGCTCTCCATTTAACACTGATGACAGTACCATCGGGGATTATGGTAAGGCAGATAAAGAGAGTAGCTTTCTTGTTGCTCCACTCGGGACCATTAGCTATACCAACCAAACACTAGACAAACAAATTTACTTTGGTACCAGTCGCTCTGACTTGGCGTTTGGCCGCTTCCATGTAGAATTGGGCTATAAACACAAGCTCGATGGCAACGGGACATTAGTTTTTAGCTATGTGCCAGGCTTACTAACGAGTGAAACGTGGCAAGACCCTTACCTACTAGACCAAGCTAGAGCGAAAACAGATAGTAAAATCAAAGGGCTACGTTTCCAATACAATCAAATCCTCGGCAGTAATTTCTCGTTAGAACTTTCTGGAGGTAATCAGGATCTTGATAAAGAAACCAGCGGCTCAAGCCAAGCCACTCTGTCTGATGCGCAAAAGCAATCCCTCGACCGTCAATCCGACATTTACTATGCCCAACTAAGCCATTCTATGCCAATTAGCCGAGCGCAATTTTTGCGCTCAGCTATCAGTTATACCCGTAACGATGCGCAAGGCGACGCAATGGCAAGTGACAGCTTCGGTGCAGAGCTTAGTGTGGTTCAGCGCGTCAACAAAGCCAGCTTTGCTCTAACATTCAGCTACGACTACATTGCCTTTGATGAACAAAATCCAATTTTTGAGCGTACACAACAAGATGACAAGTGGGGGGTCTTCCTTGCATCACAATATGATGAACCAATGGGCTGGAAAAGCTGGAATTTAGTCTCACTAATAGGCTATAACCAAAGTAATTCAAACATCAGCTTTTATGATGAAGAAAGCTTACTTTTCACCGTAGGTATGAACTACCGGTTTTAATTTTTTTCGACAGCGACGGAAAATTGCATTAAATTAGCTGCAATTTGCCGAAATAGTTACAAGTTATTAATCGTTATGGCAGTAGTGGATCACAAAAAAGCCGATGCAACCCAAGAGTCGTTGCATCGCATTTTTACAGTGCCGGAAGCACCCGAATCGACCTTAGGTCGGATCGAAAAAGAGATTTCAGAAAACCTAAATGTGTTTTTACAAACGCATATAGCTGCCCGCGAAAAACCCCTGGCAGAAATCGAAAAAGACTTCTCGTCTGCAGATATACCAGAGCACCCGAGCTTTGTGTCTGATCATACCCATTTTCTATTGGACAAGCTGGTGGCCCAATCTGTGCATACCTCTGCACCGACATTTATCGGCCATATGACCTCGGCCCTGCCCTATTTCTTGATGCCGTTGTCCAAGATTATGATCGGCCTGAACCAGAACTTGGTGAAAATCGAGACCTCTAAGGCATTTACGCCATTGGAGCGGCAGGTACTGGGGATGCTTCACAACTTGATTTACCATGAGGATGACGCTTTTTATCAGCAGTGGATGCACAGCGCTAACCACTCTCTGGGCGCCTTTTGTTCCGGTGGTACTATCGCCAACATCACTGCCCTCTGGGTTGCTAGAAACAGTGCGTTAAAGCCTGATGGTGAGTTCAAAGGGGTAGCACAAGAAGGTCTATTCAAAGCAATGAAGCACTATGGCTATGAAGATCTTGTCGTGCTGGTTTCGGAGCGAGGCCACTACTCACTTAAAAAATCCGCCGATGTACTAGGTCTTGGCAGAGACTGCCTGATCCCGATCAAGACCGATAGCCACAACCGGGTATGTGTTGACCAAATGCGCGCCAAGCTTGATGAGCTTAAGCAGCAAAACATCAAACCTTTTGCAATTGTCGGTGTCGCTGGTACAACGGAAACAGGTAATATCGACCCGCTTGAGGCTCTGGCTGATCTGGCACAGGAATATGGCTGTCATTTTCATGTCGATGCCGCATGGGGTGGCGCAACTCTGATGTCCAATACGTACCGATCACTGCTAAAGGGGATCGAACGTGCGGACTCAGTGACCATAGATGCTCACAAGCAACTGTATGTCCCTATGGGCGCGGGGATGGTCATCTTTAAAAACCCGGCCTTAATGACAGCGATTGAGCATCATGCCGAATACATCTTGCGTAAGGGCTCTAAAGACTTAGGTAGCCATACACTGGAAGGCTCAAGAAGCGGGATGGCGATGCTACTGTATGCCAGCCTCAATATCATCAGTCGGCCGGGCTATGAAATGCTGATCAATACCAGTATTGAAAAAGCCCAGTACTTTGCCTCGCTGATCGCTCAACACCCTGACTTTGAGCTGATTTCCGAGCCTGAATTATGCCTGCTAACCTACCGGTATGCCCCTGCTCGTACTCAAGAAGCGCTACGACTTGCCGATCCCGAGCAACGTGAAGAGCTACTGGCGGCCCTTGATGATATGACCAAGTTCATCCAGAAACGTCAACGTGAATCGGGTAAGTCGTTTGTATCTCGTACCCGTATCACGCCAGAAGCGTGGGATCGCAGGCTTACAACCGTCTTTCGCGTTGTGCTGGCTAACCCGCTAACAACAGAGCAAATACTGAAAGACGTACTGGAAGAGCAAAAAGACATCGCGAAGCAGAGCTTGATCAGTTTCCCTAAAATCAACACGCTAACCGAAAGTATTCTCAACCAGCAAGTCACACTCTAAATTAGCATGCAGCACTCTTGCTAACGAAGAAAAGCCTGACTGAAGTCAGGCTTTTTTTCTGCTGAACTAAAGGAAATTGATTTCATACTTATTCATAACTCGCGCAAAAAACAGACAATCACCAGCAAGAACAATAACCAAAGCAATTAGCTGCTCGATAAACCACCGCCCAACCGCTCAAGTAACAAGCAAACAGTCATTCTAACAAGCAAGCTCCCCCTCTGTAGCACATTGAGAAATCAACAGTTAACCCTCCACCCCGCAACCAAAAATTAACTTTCAATCATTTAACACAAAGTAAAGTGCCAGAGTTTCATTTTCGAGACTCTTTTTGCTATTAATCATGCGTAACAACTCTTGATCAAGATCAACATAACTGCCGATTAAATGATATGAAAAAGGCCGGTACCCTATGGATACCGGCCTAATTATGACAAATTATTTCAGTTCATCATTACATCACTGCCAAGTAGTTAGTCACCCGCAAACATGTAACCTTCACCGTGTACCGTCACAAAAATCTGTGGATTTTTCGGGTCAACTTCCATCTTCGAACGCATACGACGAATGAGTACATCAATGGTGCGATCATTCGGTGCTTCTACGCGGTGACTTAGCATATTTAAGATGCGTTCTCGGCTTAGCACCACGTTAGGATGTGAAGAAAATGCCACCAACAACTCATACTCAGCTTTGGTTAATTTCACCGGAACACTGTTGTGCGTAAGCGCGCGTTTGTTGATGTCAAACTGCCAATCACCAAAACGAATAATGCTATCTTCCTGCATTTCAACAATAGTTTCATCACGTGCTTTTTCGACTAGAGATATGCGCCACAGCAGGTTTTTCACCCGTACTAGCAGTTCACGCAGTTCAAACGGCTTGGTTACATAATCATCGGCCCCCATCTCTAAACCGACGATACGATCAATACTATCTGTACGCCCTGTCACCAAAATAATACCGACTTCTGAACGGCTTCTGAGTTCACGAGTTAGCATTAGGCCATCTTCACCCGGCAGGTTGATGTCGAGCATTACCAGGTCGATTTTTTCACTGGCCATAACCTCACGCATCTGCGCGCCACTTTCGGCCTGACTGACTTTATATCCCTCGTTCTCAAAGTACCCAACCAATTTGGTGCGGGTAACAATTTCATCCTCTACTACAAGTACGTGATGACTCATTTCTTTCTCTTTATGTCTTATTTACTGTTCTATAAAACGTTAGCACAGGAGGCGGCTATTCACAATTTGTCATAATCCAGCAAATCCTGTTCACCGCCGCCGTTAACCTTATTCACATCGTGGAATTAAGATTACCCCATAAAAATTTATACGTCACCGTAGTTTACGGCAGGCACTCATTCTAAATTGGAATCTTCCACTATGAAAAAACTTTGGCAAATGTTGACTAAGCCTAGCAGCAAGTATTCAATTCTTGCGCTGGTCTTGGTTGGTATTGGTATTACTTTGGCGGGCGTTTTGACCGTACATAAAAGTTTTGAGTTCGCTTCAACAACCGAATTCTGTACGTCTTGCCACACCATGGAACAGAACTACCAAGAATACAAACAAAGTGTCCACTTCAAGAACGCCTCTGGTGTTCGTGCCGAGTGTGTCGACTGTCACCAGCCAAAAGATTTGCCAGGCAAGCTTCAACGTAAACTTGGCGCATGGAAAGATGTCTACAACCACTTCATCACCAAAAAGATTGATACCCCTGAATTACTGGAAGAACACCGTCTCGAACTGGCAACCGCCGTTTGGGATCGTATGAAGAGCCAGAACTCCAAAACCTGTAAGAGCTGTCACTCTTACGATGCAATGGATCACACCAAACAGTCTGCTCAAGCCGCTTTCGAGATGAACAAAGCCGCAGCTGAAGACATGAACTGTATCGAGTGTCACAAAGGTATTGCCCACGAGCTGCCAAACATGGCCGGCGGCTTCCAGAAAGACTTCGAAGAGCTTCAAGCCACAGCGAACACTCAAGGTGCCATTGCTGAGACCCTTTACTCTCTCAGTGAGAAAAATATTTTTGCCGTTGCAGATGCAAACAGCACAGCTTCAGGCAGCCTGCTTCCGGCATCTGAAGTTACCGTGCTTGAGCGCGATGGTGACATGATGAAAGTGAAGATCGATGGCTGGCTTGAGAAAGAAGGTCGTGGCCGAGTTCTCACTGAATACATGGGTAAACGAGTTTTCAAAGCGACAATTCGTGGCGATGTTAAAGCTTCAGAGCAACTTATTGAAGAGCAGACAGATGCCGCAACCAACATTGTTTGGCAGCACGTTTCTGTTGAAGGCTGGATCACCAAAGATGACATGATCGATGACATCCAACCTATCTGGAACTATGCAGAAGGTATGTACGGCTCTACTTGTACCGCTTGTCATGCGGCACCGGCGCCTGGCCATTTTACTGCAAACGGTTGGATCTCAAGCCTAAACGGTATGAGCGCTTACTACCGTCTCAGCAAAACTGAAGAGCGTACCCTTCTGAAGTACCTTCAGAACCACGGTAGTGACACCGGCGGCGCTGGCGCACATTAATTCCTGTTAGCAGAGGGGTGAAATCCCTTCCCCCCTCCCACGCACAAAAGAATTCAAATTTAAGGAATTGCTCAATGGCAACTCAAATTCTAAATAAAGGCGTTTCTCGCCGCCGCTTCCTTTCAGGCATGGTCGCTGCTAGTGCTGCATCGGTGGTAGGTACTAGCCTACTGGCTCCACGTAGCGCCATGGCTGCAACTGATACCAAAGCAAACTTCTCTGGTGAGGTGCTTTCTGGCTCTCACTGGGGTGCATTCCGTGCCAAAGTTGAAAACGGTGTATGGGTTGATACCGTACCGTTCGAAAAAGACAAGCACCCAACCACAATGATCGACGGTGTACGCGAAGTCGTTTACAACCCTGCTCGTGTTAAGTACCCAATGGTACGCCTTGATTGGCTGAAGCATGGCTACAAGTCGGACACAACCCAGCGTGGTAACAACCGCTTTGTACGTGTACCTTGGTCTCAGGCATTAGACTTTTTCTATCATGAGATGGAGCGCGTCCAGAACAACTACGGTCCAAGCGCACTTTACGCTGGGCACACAGGCTGGCAGTCAGTAGGTAAACTGCACTCTGCGGGTACCATGATGATGCGTGCAATCGGCCTGCACGGTACATTCCTAGCGAAAATGGGTGACTACTCAACAGGTGCAGCTCAAGTTGTTCTGCCATACGTTGCCGGTGCGATGGAAGTCTACGAACAGCAAACCTCTTGGCCGCTAGTGCTTGAGCATTCAGACACCATTGTGATCTGGGGTTCAGATCCAATTAAAAACCTGCAGGTTGGTTGGTTGGTTCCAGATCACAGCCCATATGCTTACTTTGATCAGCTAGCTGAGAAAGTGAAGAACAACGAAATCAAAGTTATCTACGTTGATCCAGTTGTTTCTGACACTCAGAAATTTGTTGGCGGTGACCAGGTAAAAGTCAACCCGCAAACAGATGTTCCTTTGATGCTGGCGATTGCGCATACGTTATACACTGAAAACCTGTACAACAAAGAGTTCCTAGCTAACTACACCACTGGCTTTAACCAGTTCCTGCCATACCTGCTTGGCGAAAGCGACGGTGTTGTTAAAACACCTGAGTGGGCAGCAAAAATTTGTGGTATCGACGCTGATACCATCCGTGAACTTGCTCGTCAAATGGCTTCAGGCCGTACCCAGATCATCGGTGGCTGGTGTCTACAGCGCATGCAGCACGGTGAGCAATATGCGTGGATGCTGGTTGTTGTTGCCGCTATGCTGGGTCAAATTGGTCTACCAGGTGGTGGTTTTGGCTTTGGCTGGCACTACAACGATGCGGGCTCGGTGACTTCTGCTGGACCTTTGATGTCAGGCTTTAGTGGTGTTACAGGTGTTGACCCGATCCACAACGGTTCATACAAAGGTTACTCAAACTTTATTCCTGTTGCGCGTTTTGTTGACTGTATTGAAAACCCAGGTAAGACCATTGAGTGGAATGGCCATTCGGTTAAATTCCCTGAGATGAAAATGGCGATCTTCTGTGGTAACAACCCGTTCCATCACCACCAAGATCGTAACAAGATGATCAAGACATGGCGTAAACTGGAAACGGTTGTTTCTGTTGATCATCAGTGGACTGCGACCTGTCGCTTTGCCGATATCGTTCTGCCTGCAACCACAACGCACGAGCGTAACGATATTGAACAATACGGTAACCACTCCAACGCCGGTATCATTGCCCTACCGAAAGTGGTCGAGCCAATGTACGAAGCAAAAGATGATTTCGACATCTTCCGTGAACTATGCCGCCGTTATGATCGTGAAGAAGCCTTCACAGAAGGCAAGTCACAAATGGAATGGATTGAGCAGTTCTACAACGGTGCCCGCCTGCAAGGCCGTGGTATCGGTGTACGTATGTCCAACTTCAAGAAGTTCTGGGAAGAAGAAAGCTTCATCGAATTCCCTGAAGGCACTGAGTGGGTTCGTCACGAATCATTCCGTAACGAACCTGATCTAGAGCCACTAGGTACTGCAACCGGTCTTATCGAGATCTACTGTAAGACCATCGCCGATATGAATTACGACGATTGTCAGGGCCACCCAATGTGGTTCGAAAAGACCGAGCGTAGCCACGGTGGTCCACGTTCAGATAAATTCCCTCTGAACATGCAAAGTACTCACCCGAAACATCGCCTGCACTCGCAGCTATGCTCTTCTACTGAGCACCGTGCAACGTATGCGGTTGCTGATCGCGAACCGGTTTATATCAGCACGGAAGATGCTAAAGCACGTGGCATCAAATCAGGTGATATCGTGCGCGTGTTCAATGACCGCGGTGAAGTACTCGCAGGCGCTGTTGTTTCTGATGACTACATGTCAGGTGTTTGTCGTATCCACGAAGGAGCTTGGTACAGCCCATTAGAAGGTGGTAAACCTGGCACTATCTGTACTTACGGCGATCCAAACGTACTGACCCAGGATATCGGTTCATCGAAACTAGCTCAGGCAACTATTGCAGCCTCAGCACAGGTAGAGATCGAGAAGTACACAGGGACTGCTCCAGCCGTTACCGGTTTCCACGGCCCAACCGCCGTGACTGACATTAACCCACTATTCCCAGCAATGGATCTAGAATAAGTTAATATCATCTAATACACAGTCAGAGGCTTCGGCCTCTGACTGATTTTTACTTGTAGTTAAAAGAACCTATTCACGTATGATAAATGCACCATTTAGTTTATCTGAATATGTTTTTAATACGGTGGGCACAGCACCGTGTACCTTGATTTGGAGTGGTCATGAAAGAGTTTATTGCTTTCAACGAACAGCGCGCAGAAATTTATTGGTGGATGTCATCCCTTTTCGCTCGTGAATTAACCGAGCAGGACATCGAACAGTACCGTGGTGGCGACATGGTCACGTTCTTATCAGGCCTAGCTATGACACCTGATCTTAAGGAGCCTGTCGAAGCCTTCCGCGATGCCATCAAGCGTTTGGAAAGTCGTGAAGATGCCCAACTTGAGCTTGCTGCTGACTTCTGTGGCTTGTTCCTAAGCACGCCAAAATCAGGTGCCCTACCTTATGCCTCCATGTATGTCGGTGAAAGCGGTTTGATGAATGACAAACCTGCGCAAGAGATGAATAAGCTGATGGAAGAGTATGGTATTGCCCTGCGCAAAGAGTTTAATGAGCCAGCAGATCATCTTGCTATCGAGCTCGACTTCATGGGTAACCTTATCATCATGGCCAACCAGCAAGGCTCTAAAGAACAAGCTGAACCCGTAATGCAGGCTCAGTTAGACTTTATCAATACCATGCTACTTAATTGGCTTCCTGCGTTTAGTGCAGAAGCTAAACAACGTGATAAATTCGGCTTCTACGCCGCGGCTACAGAGGTTCTCGTCGCTTTCTGCCATTTGGATACCGAATTCCTAAAAGGCGAAGAACAATAACCCGAACTGGCATCAGCCAGCGATCAAAGCACTATCTCACGTTTATTGCCGGCACATGGATTGCCGGCTTTTTTATGCTGTTCAGTCTTCATCCAGCATACATGACACAATACTGACATTCCGCATTAAGCACTTTTATACATTGCAGTCATAGCGATGATAACCACCAATGAAGGTTAATTTATGCAAAACAGCAAAACACGTACCCAGCAACAACCGAATTCAGTATTGAACATAGTGAAATACGCACTACCGCTGATGCTAGTAACTATGTTCGCCTTCAACCCAGCCGCAAAGGCAAGCGACGCAGCAACCGACACGATTGCGAGCCAAAAAGAAGTGACGCACCGTATCAATGCGATCCAGCGCGACTTAACAAGTATCCGTCAGCAGACACTGCAATCGAACCCTGAGCTTGTTGAGCAAGCGAAAGCATTCGAAGCAGCCTATCAGGAAAAAGCGGAAGAAGTTGGCTACAACCCTGATGAGTTCATCAGCCAAGCACAAGACATTCAGGACAAAGTCCGTAATGCCGAAACTAGCGAAGAAGAACGTGAAGCATTGATCAAGGAATTTGCCGCCGCTAAACGTCAACTTGCAGAACAACGCGAAAGCATTCTTTCTGACGAAACCTTGATGGCTATGCAGGAAAAACTTCAGGCCGATACGTTTGCCGCAATGAATACGAATAACCCTGAAACTGAAACCCTGATGAAAGAGCTAAATACCCTACTTGAATCTCTTCAGTAAGCCGTATAAACGCATGACTCATCGATAAACAGCATGATGGCAGGCACAAATACGACCAATTCGTACTTTGGCCTGCCATTTTTAACAAACGCAACTCAACACATATATCCCTGTGTTTTGTCACGCTGCCATGGCCAGCGAACTTATCTCAACGACCATCTTCGTAATCACTCATATTTATGCCCATTTCTTCTGCAACCTCGACCCAGTAAGGCTCAGCCTCGCAGACACAAGTATCACACCAATCGGCGATACCTTCATGCATACTCAATGATTTCTGGGACACTTGTTGTGTACTTTGTCTTTTATCAGACATTGTTCTCTCCTACGAAATCGACAAATCACCTATACATTATAGTGAACCATTAACCGCCCTAGGCATGACCTAATCAAGCCAAACAATAACGCATAAAAAAGCCCACTAACGCAGAGCGGGCTTAGATAAACTTAAAACAAATATTGCTCAACTACAGCTCCATCGGCTGATTTGCTTTCAACAGCTTCATGCCCTGAATATGCTGGACAAACCATTTAACAATGGCCAAAGCGGCAATAATAAGACCAACAACGGGGATGACCTGCAAGATCGTGTGCAAGATCGGGCTATAGACCCAGTACTCAGCTCCGGCAATGATACCTGTGGTTGTCGCTGCCGTTACCCCAAGCACAACAAAGAAAGTGAAGAAGTAGAAGAAGGTACGAATGATGGTGTAATAGTGGCTATAACTCAGCTCATCAGTGCCCTTGTTCAGCTTATAAGCCGAGTAGATAACGGCAACAATGCCTGAAATCATCAAGGTCAGCGGGGTGAGGAAGCTAGCGATATACGCAAATCGCACTTCGCGTCTTGGATCAGTAGGCATGACGTTATCCATTGATAATTGTGTTTAACCTAATTATCACACGTATTTTTACGCTATCAAGTTGAATAATGAAGACGCTGATCACGATCAAGCCTATTCGCTATAGGCTGTTATAGTCACTAAAATAACAGTACAAATAAAACAGCCTAGGTGAGCATCCTAGGCTGTTGTAAAGTAATATTTTTTAGGCCGTTATAGCTCTTCTGTCGGCTGAGTGACTTCACTGCCGTCTTTAATACGGCGATGGCCTTCTTGTAGATGTACAAAATCCACCAAATCATCACCACTGACTTGGAAAGCCTGACCAAAGCCCTTAACAAACAAGCCTTGAGTTGGCTCAAACCGGAACATTTTGAAATCTTCCAAGCCACTTAGGCCATCAATAATTTCACCAAAACGCTCTTTTAGCTGTTCCACCGCTGCGAGCCACTTTTCAGTTTCACGCTCGACGACTACCACGTTGGCTTCAAACGTTAAACGCTTACGTGCATAGATGGTTTTAGATGAAGCTTCATCTTCAATCATCATCAAAGAAACCTGAGGATTTTTCAGCAAATTCCGGGCGTGCTTGGCAATCTGGCTGATCAGCACGTAGTAGCCATCTTCAAGCAACACAAACGGTGCGTAGCTTACATTCGGTTTACCATCAGCATCAACAGTCGCCAGCTGAATCGTCTGGCAAGATTGGCGGAACTCTGAGATTTCTGGGCCTAGGCGGTTTTGAAGGCGCTCTTGCTTTACAGCATTCATTCTGACTTTCTCCAGGATATTATACCAACCTACATAAATATTTGATCAGCCTTGCAGGTTATGCCTTGATAACAAAGATTTTTCCAGCGCAAATACTTGAACAACTACTTATCCAGATTGGTTTTATTATTTAAATTTTGTTTTAAGTGCTTGGAATTTTTCTATCTGCTCTGGGAACAACTGGCGTTTATTATCGCGACCTAGATACACTTTGAATACACACTCACCGCCTTTAGCAAAGAAACCGATAAAGTAGCTTTCCTGCCCCATGAATGGCTTACTAACCAAACCAATATCAGTCACAAGATCTAGGCGAAGGTGGCCATGCAATTCACCCTCTTTACCCATTAGATTGTAGTAACCACGTGCTTCTTTACCTTTAGGGAATGGTGCCTTTACTTCAAAAATAGAAGCCATTGAGTGAACAATTGTCGTTACCGGTCCCCATGTTGGCAGATCTTCTAAAATTGCTTTTGCATGCTCACCCGGTAATGCAACCACCAACTCTTCAGGAAAGGCCATTACGACTTCACCTTCGGTCACACCTAAAGTGTCTGCAATCGCCATTGCGTGAAGTTTCGGTTCAGCGGCAAGTTGTTCAGCCACTTGGCCTTTCAGCGCTTCAAATGAAATTTTATCAAACACGATTTATCTCCAAGTACATCAATGTACATATCTTTTAATTGGTTATATTTAATTCGTTTATGCAGCGACTGGCTTAATTGCACTCTGTTGCAAAACTTGAATCATCGACTGGGCCAAGGTGACAGACCAGAACGTCCCGGCTAAGGTCAACGCGAGGTACCGACCTTCCAGTTGCACCAAACCGTTCTTTTGCCACGCTTCAAACAATGGCTGACAAAAACCAAAGATATCTTGACCAAACTTTTGCTGGAAATCTTTTGCAGACAGGAAACCGCGGTCAAAGCTGGCCTTAATTTCAGAATGTAATGCAGCCTGAGGGCCTGACTTAGTCATCATGACTAGCGGAAGCTGCTCAGCTTTAATTGCTTCGATATAAGCATCCAAGGTTCTGTGCTGCATGAAACCGAACCCACCAACGTTACCACCAGCACCCGCGCCTAAAGGCAATACTTCAGCGGACGTCTTCGCAAGGCTGTTATAAATGCTACGCTCTCGGTTATCACGAGCCCAATGGTTTCCACTTAACCGGCGAAGATGGTGCTGCGCCATAAAGTTTACGCCATATTCGAACATGGAGGCTTTAGTCGGCGTATCAGCAGGCTCTGGAAGGCGACCTTGCTCAATCATGCCTTTCATCGGGGTTCCCCCCATCTCAATCAGCTGATAGAGATCAACACCATGTGCGCCACTGTCTAGGAAATCCTCAAGATCTTGCTGCCAAACGGCCATATCTTGATAAGGTAGACCAAACAGTAAGTCGATAACAATCGGTGCGGCATTGGTCGCACTGAGAGACTGAATACGTTCTAACACCGGCTCACGGTTATCAAGGCGCTTGGCCTTACGACGAACGGTTGTATCAAAACTCTGTACACCAAATGAGAAACGGTTGAAACCCCCTTCGAGTGCACCTTCAAACATGCGATCATCGAAACGGTTAATTCGCCCTTCCAGGGTAATTTCACAGTCAGTGGTCAATGGGAAATGAGCTTTAACCATTTTCCCTAAGCGGGTCACTTGTTCGGCGGTTAGATCGGTTGGTGTTCCTCCCCCAACATACACGGCACGAAATGGTGCTGCTTGTGTCCATGGCATGGAAGCTTTGGCTTTAAGCTCTACCATCAATGCATCGAAATAGTCATCAATCAACGATTGGCTAGATGCATACTGAAAGAAGTTGCAGTAAGTGCATCGAACACGACAAAAGGGAATATGGATATATAGACAACGGCTTTTTAGGGTTTCAGGTACCGTTGATAGCGCTTGATTCGCGAGACTCTGTCGCTCCTCCTCAGCAACCATTGCCGACATGCCACCAGCATGCGCCGAGCGCTTGTTGGCAAATGCATATCGAAGCGGATCGGGGGTGTGCTTTCCTACGACCTCTTCGGTCAGTAGATCCGGCGGCAACACTGCAGATTCTAAGGCTTGTTCTTCAATCATCTACTTCTTTGTCGAGCTAGTTTCCTAGCCCCTCCTCAACAGGCTAATTCCTGCCAGATTTCCTCACTAGATCAACAGAACTTGGCTGTCGCGTTCTAGTACCACGTTGAGCAAACGGGATACCCAAGTGACTTCAAGTTACAGTTACTTGAGCCTAACTACTTTCTATTGGGCTTTGCCCTATTTATACAAGTGAAATGATAACCACTCTTATTTGCAGGCAATCATAAGCACCACTAAATAATATTGCAAATGATAATTGATATTATTTTCATTACGTGGATAATGAGAACCATTCTTGATTAAGGCAACTAAATGATAATTTGCTTTATAAGTGGTTATTCATTGAAAACAGACAGATAAAGCAGAAATTTGCACGGTTGGAGTTAAACAGTGAACGCAAAAAGATATGCCATAGCCGGTATTGCATCAGTACTTGCCCACAGCCTATTGCTTTCTGCTATACCAAACAGAATGGTGATGGCGATGCCTGTTGGCACAGAATCTACCAAGGTATCGCTGAACCTCGTCTCGGCTCCCTCACCTCAACCTTCTGAGCCTGACGCCGCTGAAGCGCCCCCACCCGCACCGGTTGAAGCACCGAAAAAAGTAGTCAAAGAAGAAACGACGGTGAAAAAACTGGTAAAGAAAAAACAGCCTGAACCTAAAGCGGAGATCAAGAAGACCAGCAAGCCTACTCCCAAAAAGCCTGTTGAGAAAGTGGTTGAGCCAAAAAAGGTTAAAAAACCGGTTGACGTCAAAAAAACTGAAACAACCGAAGAGATCACCAAAGCCCCTGATGCTGCACCAGCAGTCAAATCTCAAGCGGCATCAGGTGTTAACAGTGAACCACAACTTGTCACTACACCGACATTTGCAACTCGTCCTAGCCCAGTGAAATACCCGCGTATTGCCAAGCGGCGCGGACTTGAAGGGCAAGTGTTGGTAGAAATTTGGATTGATGAATCCGGTAAACAAGTAAAACAAAACCTTGTTAAATCTTCCGGTACAGAGATCCTTGACGACGCTGCGATAGCGGCAATTAAGCGCTGGCGTTTCTCATCCCATATTGTTGATGGTCAAGCTATTGCCCATCGCGTACAAGTTCCTGTCCGATTCAAGTTGGACTAGCATTTAATTGGATTCACTCATGGAAATGTTTCACTCCCTACAAAATCAATTTGGCCTAATGACGGCACCTTTGCTGATTTGTTCAGCGTTAACATTGATGATCCTTCTTGAGCGCTGCATTCAAGTATTGTTATGTACCGGCGTTGGCAGAGGTAAGATTGACGGACTGCTTGCAAAACAGTGCCGGTCTGACGAATCTGGGCTCAATGAGCTGGCATCATCACTAAAAGGCCAACGCCCTTTGCTATTTAAAGGTGTGTCCATGCTGATCTCGCATCGCCATTTTTCCAAAGCCTTACGTGAAGATGCCGCTGGGATCTGGCTACAGCAAAAGCGCTCTCAGCTACGTTCCGGCTTACGCCTTCTAAGCCTTATCGGCGTGATCAGCCCTCTACTTGGCTTACTCGGCACGGTTCTTGGCCTGATAGACATGTTCAAGGGTATCGCCATGAGCTCAGGAGCTGTTACCCCCAACGACCTTGCCGATGGTCTTGGCTTGGCAATGCGAACAACGGCTGCAGGCCTAATTATTGCCCTTCCCGCGATTACAGGCTCTCAATTACTTGGCCTTTGGGCGGATAAAGTGACAGCAAAACTTGAGCATAGCCTCAACCATTGCAATCTTTGGCTAGAAGGCCTATCACTCGATCAAAACTGCCAGCCGAAAACTGAAAACACCGGCAATGCAGAGGCGGTAATATGATCCGAACCCACCAAGGTGTGACTGGCGATGACGATCTCAAGCCTGATCTAACTCCTCTACTCGATATCATTTTTATCGTCATGGTTTTTCTACTACTGACTGCCAGCGTAAAACTGCAATCTCTCGAGGTGGAATTGCCCCAGACCGAGACACAGGCCCTACAAGAGACAGAATCAGATCCTATTACTGTCAACATTACCTCTACGGAACCCTATTGGGCACTACAAGGGGAAGAAATTGATAGTTGGGACGCCTTCAAGACCGCACTGACTCAAGAAGTCAAAGCCAATCCAGACAAGCCCGTCGTTATCGGTGCTGACAAGGCGGGGTCGGTCGAAAATATGCTAAAACTCCTCGCTTTTCTTCAGCAGAATGAAATCAAAGCGACACAGTTATTAATGGAAGAGGATAAATCATGAAGCGTATAGCTCTGGCTACCGCATTACTTCTCGCTGCACATTCATCATATGCCAGCGAACGCATCATCAGTGCAGGCGCAGCAATTACTGAAATCATCAATGCGATGGGTGCACAAGAACAACTCGTTGCCGTTGATGTCACCAGCAAAAATCTTGTGAATGAAGAGATGCCGGTATTGGGTTATCACCGCCAGCTATCTGCTGAAAGTTTAATCGCTCTCACTCCTACCCGGTTGCTGGGTTCCAATGAGATGGGACCAAGAACAACATTGGATCTGATTCAGCAAGCAGGTATCGAGGTTGATGTGGTCAACTCTGGCGAAACAGTCGATGATCTTCTGTCTCGTATTGAACAGGTCGGCAAATTGACTCACACAGAAAAGGAAGCCCTCAAGCTTCAGGCGCATGTACAGGAAAAGATCGATTCCATCAATCAAACTCTCGCCCAGCAGACCGAAAAGAAAAAAGTCATGTTCCTGATGATCCACGAAGGTCGCCCAGCCAATGTCGCAGGCCGAAATACCACCGCAGATAGCGTGATCCGCCTTGCAGGCGCCATCAACCCAGCAGCCAGCGCCGTTGAATCCTACAAGCCCATTTCACTCGAAGCCATGGTAGAAATGCAGCCTGACATTATTTTGCTGAGTTCACGAACTCTAAGCCAAATCGGCTCAGCTGATGATTTGCTAAAACAAATGCCTTTACTGGCAGCGACGCCAGCAGGTCGAAATAAAGCGGTTGTCACTATTGATGGAACGGCACTTATCGGTGGGCTCGGCCTGAAAAGCCTGAGTGAAGCAGAACGTCTAAACAAAGCGTTCTACCAACAATAACGGTTAGCCGTTTATTTTAAGCAGTATATCTATGATGCAGTTACAACGAATTCCCGCCAATATTGTCTTTCCTGTTGGTATCACATTACTGGTATTGGCTGTCACATCATCCATCGCTGTTGGCCCAATGAACATCAGCTTTGCCGATAGTTTTAAAGCACTATTGCCATTGCCATTGGATTTACCCGCCCATATCGAAATTGTCATCCACCAAATCCGTCTACCACGGACACTACTGGGCATGGCCATCGGTGCTATTTTAGCGCTGTGCGGTGCCGTCATGCAGGGCCTGTTCCGAAACCCGCTAGCCGATCCTGGTATCATTGGAGTATCTGGTGGTGCAAGTTTGGGGGCTGCACTTTCAATCGTTATCTTCGCTCCATTAGCCGCCAACTTTCCATTATTGCTAACATTGGGCACCGTTCCTGTGTTCGCCTTCTTTGGTGGCGCAGTTAGTACATTTGTGGTGTATCAGCTTGGCACTGACAAAAATGGCACCTCGGTGACCATTATGCTGTTGGCTGGTGTGGCAATTGGTGCCCTTTCTGGCGCAGCATTGGGCTTGATGAACTACTATGCCGATGACCAAGCACTTCGTGATCTGTCATTGTGGACGATGGGCTCATTAGCTGGGGCAACATGGCCGGGGATTGGCCTTGCCTACATCACTTTGCTTGGCCTGATGTTTTCTTTTGACCGCAACGCCAACGCACTCAATGCCTTCTTGCTCGGCGAGGCAGAAGCCAAGCACCTTGGCGTCAACGTGCAGCGTCTAAAGCGTATGTTGATTTTATTGTGTGCTGCAGGTGTCGGTATTGCCGTTTCCCTCACTGGTGTAATTGGTTTTGTGGGACTTATCGTGCCGCACATTGGCCGTATGATTTCAGGTCCAAACCATAAGACACTGTTACCGCTTTCAGCCTTGCTAGGCGCCCTGATCCTACTCATCGCCGACATGCTAGCCCGTGTCATTGCTGCACCCGCTGAATTGCCTGTCGGTATTATTACCGCCTTACTCGGTGCCCCATTCTTCATTTACCTACTCGTCAATCAAAAAGGTAAGCTGTCATGAGCCACCACGCGAATACATCTCAACAAACAGACACGAGTACTGCCTCTGAGGTCGTTATTGAAGCTGAAAGCTTGTCACTTAACCTTGGTGGGAAAGTATTGTTAGATGATTTTTCACTCAAGATCAAAAGCGGTCAGCTGACCGCATTGCTGGGGCCAAATGGCGCAGGTAAGAGTACCTTATTGAAAGTGCTATGCGGAGAAGTTGAAGCCGAAGGTAAGGTTAATTTTTTTGGCTACCCACGCCATGACTGGCCAACATCACAGCTTGCGCGCCACCTCGGTGTTCTTCCACAGCACAGTTCGCTAACTTTTGCCTTTACAGCTCAAGAAGTAGTCGAACTCGGTGCTCTGCCGCTAGAACTCCCCAATGCCCAAGCACAGCAAATCGCCCATGAGAAAATGGCCATGGTCGGTGTCACCAATCTCGCTCCCCGGCTCTATCCAACCCTGTCTGGCGGTGAAAAACAGCGAGTTCACTTTGCCAGGGTACTGACTCAGTTAAGCCAAGCGGGTGAACAATGCGTATTGATGCTAGATGAGCCCACATCGGCTCTCGATTTAGCCCACCAGCACAACGCGTTGATAGTAGCCAAGCAAATGGCGCAGGCTGGTGCTGCAGTGATCATTGTGATCCACGACCTTAATTTAGCCGCTCAATACGCAGACAGGTTAGTCATCATTAACCATGGCAAAATCCAGGCAGACGGCCCCCCCGAACAAGCTCTGACAGCAGAAACCATTGAATCCGTGTATGGCTGGCCGGTATGTATCACCCAGCACCCAGTCGATGGCTACCCCATCGTGTTAGCGGCAGCGGCTTAGTTTAGGATATGACTAATTTGCAATCAACCCGCTAAATTAATTCAATATACAGCAATTTAAAACAGGGCCAATTTTTGGCCCTGTTGTCGTTTATGCAAGCAAAATAGCGTAGTCAATTGATGAATTTTGCAATTTGAGATAACAGGCATTGCACTCTCGGCCACACTAAGTAAAATGTGAACGCAAGCGATTAAACAATGCAACACATGCGATATGGCATGTAACGCATACAGCATACTTAAAGAAACGAAGCCGCCCATTCGTGATGCGGCCTTTTGCCGTTTCTGCTGATTGTACCCAACAGAACAATGAACTACTCAAAAGATGATGGTGAACGAGTTTATTGTTCTGTTGAGTAAAGTATTAATTTACAAGGTTCTCTGACCTTTATTATTAGAAGAATAACTATGGCAACGATTAAAGATGTTGCACGTATGGCTGGTGTATCTACAACCACCGTCTCTCACGTGATTAACAAAACGCGCTTCGTCGCAGAAGCAACCCAAAAGAAAGTGCTGGCTGCAGTTGAAGATCTGAATTATGCGCCTAGCGCCGTAGCGCGAAGCCTAAAGTGCAACACCACAAAAACTATCGGTATGCTGGTAACTAAGTCTACCAACCCGTTTTTTGCTGAAGTCGTACACGGGGTTGAAGAGTTCTGTTACGGTGCTGGTTATACCCTGATTCTGTGTAATACAGAGGGTAACCTTACAAAACAGCGTGATTACCTGCGTATGTTGGCCGAAAAGCGAGTCGATGGCCTGCTGGTTATGTGTTCCGACCTTGATGAACAACTGCTGGAACTGCTCGAACGCCAGAAAGAGACCCCTATGGTGATCATGGATTGGGGCCCAGAAAGCCCGCATACCGATCAAATCCAAGATAACGCCGAACTTGGCGGTTATGTTGCGGCTAAGTTCTTTATTGAGCACGGCCATAAAGCCATTGGTTGCCTGACCGGCCACAGCGAAAAAACCGCATGTCGTGAACGCCTACACGGTTTTCGAAAAGCCATGGGTGAAGCGGATTTAAACGTCAATGAAGATTGGATCATTGAAGGTGACTTCGAGTGTGAATCTGCTGTTGTTGCTGCCAAGAAATTCATTGCGATGGAAGAGCGCCCTACCGCGATTTTCTGCTTCAACGATATTATGGCAATGGCGATGATCAGTACCTTCCAACAAGCAGGTATTAACGTGCCTGAGGATATCTCTATCATTGGCTATGACAACATCGATTTGGCTCCGTATTTCTCACCTCCATTAACGACAATTCACCAACCGAAGCGTCGCTTAGGCAAGAGTGCGGTAGAAATCCTAATGCATCGCGTGAAAGACAAAGAGCACGCGACTCAGGTCTTTGAGATGGTGCCTGAACTGGTGATCCGCAACTCGGTAAAAAAACTTAACTAAGTAACCGGAAGCGTTTATTCTTCAAAATTTAAACGGAGGCTTCCGCCTCCGTTTTTCATTTCGATGAACTCACGCACCTGCAATCATTTTGAGACAAAATCATTCATCTTAAAGAAAAAGAATACGGCAATTTATGGAATCAACATCACATTTTCAAAATTGCGATCAAGTTCAAAAATATCATCTGAGATATTCTTAAATTGTCACGAACAAGGCAAACCTACCGAAAGGTAGGGACGCAAAGCTTCCGGCCTAAGAGTCGTCGGGTTTTTATAACTCAGTCAACTTATGGTAGCGGGGTTGCCGATGGATATAGCAACTGATGTCAGGAAAGTCTTACTTTTTCCTGACAGTGTTATGTATTGATATTTGCTATCCTTGAATCCTCGCTCTGTTGTTAGGTGACCCTGGAATTTTTCACCGAGAAGAAGCATGGACAAACCAATTTTAAAAGAATCTTTACGCCTATTTAATTGTTTCGATAACGTTAAATCTCGCTCTATGTTTGGCGGTTTTGGAATTTTCGCGGGTGAAACAATGTTTGCACTCGTGGTGAATGACAAACTTCATCTTCGCGCCAACGCAAAAAACGAACAAGATTTTAAAAAAGCAGGGCTTAAGCCATATATATATAAAAAACGCGGCTTTCCAGTTGTAACAAAACATTACGCTATTCCTGAAGAATGGTGGAATGAATCTGGGAAAATTATCGAACAAGCAACCCGCTCTCTTGATGCCGCTAAAGTTGATAAAGAAACTAAAGAGAAGGCATCGCCCGATAGGATAAAAGACCTGCCTAACCTTCGCCTGGCCAATGAAAGAATGCTAAAGAAGGCGGGTATTTGTTCTGTTGACGAGTTATTGGAGGCTGGTTCTATCAATGCCTTCAAAGCATTACAAAATACGCATCAAGGCACGGTCAGTATTGATTTATTGTGGGCTATTGAAGGGGCAATCAGCGGTCAGCACTGGTCGGTTATTCCCAAAGATCGCCGCTCAGAATTACTAGCAAAATTAAGCTAGTACAACAAATTTCATATATTAAAAGAGATCATTGAGATCTCTTTTTTGTATTTACAGCTCAAATGATACGTGTCAATAATCAATCATTCTAATGACAGCTTTTTGTCAAATATCGTGAAAAATTGAATCGCCTCACAATGCTGTTTATAAATCACTCAACACCCTTTTATTGCACACTGACACTAGTAAAATAAGTGCTAAGTTAATTCCGGGGGGTAATTATGAACTGTTCCAAACCTTTTCCAGGACAAAGTGATCAGATGTTCAAGGATAAGTTTAACAAGTGGCCGCGAATTATGCGCTTACTTGTTTTGTTCAGCCTGCTTCCTCCCATAGTGGCTTTTATTCTTGTACAGAATAACATCACAACCTATCAATCAATTCACCCCTTGCTAGTATCCATTGCCAGCCTAAACGCTATCCTGCTGCTCTGGGGGTTATTATTAAAAGTTAGAGCACGCAAGTATTGGTATCGCAATTACCACATTGGCAAAACCATGCTTCTTGCTTTCGTTCCTCTACTGGCATGCAGCTATGTTGTGTTAACTGAACCGTCTACGGACAAGGTTATCACTCAGTCCAAGCCTCAAATTGTTCAAATATCGGTCAACTAGACACTTTTTTCTGCGTTCACGTGAAATAAATTGCTTCCTAATAGGGTCTTTGTCTCATAACTATCTGATAATTTCGGTAATAATTACTACCGCCATTTAGATAGGCTCACAGTAGCATATTGAAGAGACAAGGGGTCACCGTGCGCATTTCCGCCAAAGAGAACTACTCGCTATTTATCAAGCCACTGCTATGGCTACAAAAACGCCACTACGGCAAGATCCTCAACCCAGCAAAGCTATGGGGTCGTCGCCCTACCCTGTTTTGGCTCGTTGCTGGCTTCTTCGGCTATTTGGACCGCCGCTCTTCCCCGCTAAGCCCAGTAGTCCGTTCATTAGTCTGTGTCCAGGTGTCACAGTTAAACGACTGTGCATTTTGTGTTGATGCCAATGGCATGAAACTCGCCGAACGCTGTGATTCAGTTGAAAAAATCAAAGCCCTTGCCAACTGGCAAGACAGTGATCTTTTTGATGCACAAGAACGCGCGGTGCTGAACTACACAGAAGCGATGACAATTACCGGTCAGCGCGTCACCGATGAAATGCTCACAACGCTAAAACAATGGCTTGATGAAGATGCTATTGTTGATTTAACCGCATTGATTGCGTTTCAGAATCTATCGGCAAAATTTAACACCGCACTAGATGTACCCCAGCAAGGCTTCTGTTCACTGCCAATCCAACCTAGTGAACAGAAACCCACTGATGCCCCTACACAGACGGACAAATAACAGGAGCTAACTATGGACAGAAAAAAACTGCTAGTGATCAGTATTGTTGTTTCCTTGATTGCTGTATGGTTCGCATTCGATCTTGGTCAATACTTCACCCTTGAACAAGCAAAAGCACAACAACTTGCTCTGACAGATACCATCCATGCTAAGCCATTTGTATCAAGCCTGATCTATTTTGTCCTGTACATAGCGGTGACAGCCCTATCATTGCCGGGGGCCGCTATCATGACCCTTTTGGGTGCTGCACTGTTCGGTTTCTGGTGGAGCTTGCTGCTGATCTCATTTGCCAGCACGATTGGCGCCACCCTCGCCTTCTTGTTTAGTCGCTATATCCTACGTGACTGGGTACAGGCTAAATTCGGCCATCGCCTGTCGGCCATTAACCGCGGGGTCGAAAAGGACGGTGCGTTTTACCTGTTTACTCTCCGATTGATCCCGGTGTTCCCGTTTTTCATCATTAACTTACTTATGGGTCTGACACCGATATCGACACGTATGTTCTACCTTGTCAGCCAGTTGGGAATGCTCGCAGGTACTGCCGTCTACATTAATGCCGGTACTCAGCTTGGTCAGATTGACAGCCTAAGTGGCATTATCTCAGCACCTGTTCTCGTTTCATTGGCGTTACTGGGCCTTTTCCCGCTTATGGCCAAAGCGGTCATGCAAATCGTTAACAAGCGTCGAGTTTACGCTGAATGGGAAAAGCCAAGCCACTTTGATCAAAACATGGTCGTGATCGGCGCTGGAGCGGGCGGTTTGGTTAGCGCTTACATCGCAGCAGCCGTTAAAGCAAAAGTGACACTTATCGAGCGTCATAAAATGGGTGGTGACTGCCTTAACACCGGTTGCGTTCCTTCCAAAGCCATTATTCGCGCAGCCCATACCATGGCAGAAATCACCCGCGCCAATGAATTTGGTATAGAGACCAGCGAAGCCAAGGTCGATTTTGCCAAGGTGATGGCTCGCGTCCACAACGTGATAGGTAAGATCGAGCCCCATGACAGCGTGGAGCGTTACAGCAAACTGGGCGTAAACTGTGTCTCGGGTGAAGCCACTATTCTGTCGCCATGGGAAGTAGAAGTGAATGGCCAGCGTATGACCACCCGTAATATCGTGATTGCAACTGGAGCTCGACCGCTCGTACCGGGGATCCCGGGCCTAGATAAAGTCAATTACCTCACTTCTGACTCTATTTGGTCTTTGACCGAGCAGCCTAAGCGCTTGCTGGTGTTAGGAGGCGGTCCAATTGGCTGTGAGCTTGCTCAAAGCTTCCAGCGCCTTGGTAGTGATGTCACCCTTGTCGAAATGGCTGATCAACTCTTGATCCGTGAAGACAGTGACGCAGCGACACTGGTTAAATCAAGCCTTGAAAAAGACGGTGTAGACATTAAAACAGGCTACAAAGCGGTTAAGTTCGAGATTCATACCGATGAAAATGGCCAGCCACAGCAATCTGTTTTACTTGAAACCGCTGGCGGTGAATCACAGGCCGTTGAATTCGATGCCGTAATGCTTGCTCTTGGCCGAGTCGCCAACGTACAGGGTTTCGGTCTGGAAAAACTGGGGATCACCACCTCTGAGCGCGGAACCGTTGAGGTCAATGAGTATCTACAGACAAAATACCCAAATATCTTTGCAGTTGGTGATGTCGCTGGCCCATTCCAGTTAACCCATGCAGCCGCCCACCAAGCTTGGTATGCCGCTGTGAATGGCCTCTTTGGCCAATTCAAGAAATTCAAAGCCGATTACTCGGTATTGCCAGCGGCAACCTATACCTCACCAGAAGTGGCCCGTGTCGGCATTAATGAAAAAGAAGCTAAGCAACAAGGTATTGAGTTTGATATCGTTACCTATGGGATTGACGACTTGGATCGTGCGATTACCGATGGTGAGGACCATGGTTTTATCAAGGTGATCACACCTAAAGGTAAAGACAAGATCCTTGGTGCAACTGTGGTTGGCAACAATGCCGGTGAATTACTCGCCGAGTTTACGCTGGCAATGCGTCACGGTTTGGGGCTCAACAAAATATTGGGTACAGTCCATCCTTACCCAACCATGAGCGAAGCGGCAAAATATACCGCCGGTGTCTGGAAACAGGCTAACGCACCGCAAGGGCTACTGACTCTGGTTGAAAAATATCACCGCTGGATGCGCAAAGACGAGCAAGTAGCCACTGACCAGCAAAGTGTAACTGCAACGGACAGTGTTCAAGTTGACACTATTGAAACACCACCAAAGCGCAGCAATGAAGGTGCGTTGAGCGAAAAATAGGGATGAAAACAGGCATCATGAAAAAAACACTCCTGGGGCTGGCGCTTTTGCTGGCCTCTGGCCTTAGCACGGCACAAGCGGCTCCAACAACCGAACAGGCTCTCCAGAAAAGCTGGGATGAGGTAGTCAAGCTGGCGGATGGACAAACGGTCTATTTTAATGCCTGGGGTGGCAGCCAAGAGATCAATGACTATCTACGTTGGGCTGGTCGTCAACTGCAGGTGCAATATGGGGTCAGCCTAAAGCATGTCAAAGTCGCTGACATCGCCGAAACAACCCAGCGCTTGTTAGCAGAAAAAGCTGCAGGCAAAAATGAAGGTGGCAGCGTTGATCTGGTTTGGATCAACGGTGAAAACTTTCGTTCCATGAAGCACAGCAACCTTCTTTACGGCCCATTTACCCAGCAACTGCCAAATTGGCAATATGTTGATACCCGCTTGCCTATTGATGAAGACTTCACTGAACCAACGGCAGGATTAGAAGCACCTTGGGGAGTCGGACAGTTGGTCTTTATCCATGATAAAGAAACGCTGAACAACCCACCGAAAAACTTTGCCGAGTTGCTTAGTTTAGCCAAAGCGTATCCGGGCAAGGTAAGTTACCCACAACCACCAGAATTTCACGGTAGTAGCTTCCTGAAGGCTGCATTGTTGGAACTGACCAATAAGTCGGATTCGCTTTACACAGCCATCGACAGCCAAGCAGAGCGGCAACGATTTGAGCAGGTCACCGCACCGTTATGGCGATACCTAGACCAGCTCCACCCTGTTGCCTGGCAGCAAGGTAAGCGTTTCCCATCGGGAACAAGTGAGACTATCCAACTGCTTGATGACCAACAGCTTCTACTGGCGATCACCTTCAATCCCAATGCAGCCAATGCGGCAATTGAGAATGGTAACTTGGTAGAAACAGCACAAGCGTATGCCTTTGAGCAAGGTGCATTGTCCAACATTCATTTCTTGGCCATTCCCTGGAACGCTCAAGCCAAAGCGGGTGCCTTGGTTACCATCAATTTCTTGATGAGCCCGGAAGCACAAGCACGTAAAGCTGATGCCAAAATCTGGGGTGACCCATCGGTTCTAAAGCCAGAATCACTGACACACAGTGGTACCCAAGGTTTTTCACTGTTTAAATCTATTGCTGAGCCACATCCAAGCTGGTTAACCGCCATCGAGTTGGAATGGCAAAAACGTTACGGCAGCTAAAATTAAAAGGCTAAGCCTAAAGGGTGGGAGCTTACTCCCACCCAACGAGTAATTTATGATTCATCTGTTTTTTATTGTTGCAGTTCTTCTTTGTTTCTTGCCTTTATTACCGGGCATTATCGGGTTGATCCTCCCTTCACTTTCTTGGCTTCCTACGCTGGGCTTTGAAGGTGTCAACCTGAATGCATTCGCCGAGGTGGTAACATGGCCTAATCTCAATGCGTCTATTGGCCTCAGCCTGCTGTCTGGGCTAGGCAGTACCGCACTTGCCTTGTATTTCACCTACATCATCCTTAAACGGTATTGGGGAACCACCCGCTGGCGGAAATTAGAACGAACACTCTCGCCAATGCTTGCCATGCCCCATGTTGCCTTTGCCATTGGCTTTGCTTTACTGTTTTCGCCTACAGGTTGGATTTTTAGGCTGTTTGAAGCCCTGGGGTGCGCAGATACAGTATTAGTACACCTTATTCAAGACAACCTCATTCAAGATAGTTATGGGATCGGCCTGATGCTGGCGCTGGCCATCAAGGAAACCCCATTCTTGCTGATCATGAGTATTCCGATCCTCAAACAGCTCAACGTGACACAGCTTAGCGCTGTGTCAGCCAGTTTGGGTTACAGCAAGTCAGAAACTTGGCGCAAGGTTATTCTACCGCAATGGCTTCCCAAGCTACGGTTATCCCTATTTGCCGTTGCCGCATATGGCTTATCTGTTGTGGACATCGCATTAATCTTGGGGCCAACACGCCCTGCTACCCTGTCGGTTCTGGTATGGCAATGGTTTAACGAACCCGATCTGCAGCTGCTCCCCCGTGCAGCAGCTGGTGCTTGTCTGCTTGTTATGCTCACAGCCACAGGTCTTGGCTTTATTCGTACTATTGAATGGTTTTGCCTGCGCTATAAGCGAAGTTGGCTGACTCATGGGGCGACACCATCTCAGCAAGTCGCAAGAAAGCCACCCCGTCATTTAGCCTTGTATAGCCCGTTTATTGTGATCCCGGTGCTGATCATCCCATTATTGATTGTCTGGTCTTTTGCTCAACGATGGCGCTTTCCAGACTTAATCCCTAGCCGCTTTAGCGGCCGATTTTGGCAGCAAGAGCTCCCGACATTGGCCGATCTCATGGGAACCAGCCTGCTGCTGGCGATGATCTCCAGCATCGTGGCGTTGCTCTTGGTGATCGCATGCCTTGAATACCGCCAGAAATACCAGAGGGCCATCCCTGCTTGGCTGATCGCTATTCCACTCGTCACGCCTCAACTGTCTTTGCTGTTTGGCATCCAGATAGTCACTTACTTGGTTCCCGGCCAGCACTATTCGCTTTGGGTGATCTGGAGTCACCTCATTTTTGTTTTCCCATATATGTACTTGGCGCTGGATGGTGCGTGGCGTAGCTATGACATTCGCCTGGATCAATGTAGCCGAAGTTTAGGGCTAACTGCATGGCAGACCTGGTGGCGTGTTAAACGTCCGCAAGTCCAACCTGCCATCATCTTTGGCCTTGCCATTGGGATCAGTGTTAGCCTCGCCCAGTACTTACCTACGCAGATGCTCGGGGCAGGTAGGATCAGCACCGTAACGACCGAAGCTGTGGCCCTTGCCAGTGGTCAAGATCGCAGGGTGATGGCAATTTATGGTCTACTTCAAGGCGTTCTGCCATTTGTTTTCTTTACTCTCGCGATAGTGGCTAATCGCCTGAGTAATCGTTGGCGTCACTATCGTCAACATTCTCGACAAACACCTTCTATACCCAATAAATCAAAGGAGTACACTCACGGATGACATTATCTGTGAAAAATCTCGCAATCCGACATGGTGACACCCCTCTTTTTTCACCTGTCAGTTTTGACGTTTGCCCTGGTGAAGTTTTCACCTTAATGGGCCCTAGCGGTTGCGGGAAATCAACCTTACTCAGTGCTATTGCCGGACACCTCGTCAATGACTTCTCCCTATCCGGCGAGGTGGCACTCAACGAGCGTAGCGTGATGGCGCAGGCCCCAGATCAACGTAAGATAGGTTTACTATTTCAAGATGATTTGCTTTTTCCGCATCTAAGCGTGTTAGAAAACCTCATGTTCGGTATTCCCCGCCATTACCGTGGCAAGGAGCGGGTTGAGCGGGCCGAATCAACACTAACAACCATTGGCTTATCTCAATTGGCCAATAAGCAACCCAGTGAAATTTCTGGCGGGCAACGTGCGAGGATCAGCTTGATGCGGATGCTTCTCTCGGAACCTCATGCTGTTCTGCTCGATGAACCATTCAGTAAGCTAGATAAAGCATTGCGAAATGAGTTCAGGCAGTTTGTCTTTGATCAAATCAACAGCCGCCAGATCCCTGCGATCATGGTCACCCATGATCATGATGATATCCCACCACAAGGCCGTGTATTAAATTGGCCATGGACAACCGCTTATCAGGAACAACAACCATGCTAGATAGATACGCGATCAAAGTGATCCGCTGGCCCCTAACCACTTTCTCGGCACTACCTGACAAACTTGGTATCACGGCAAACCAAGTGACATTAACCGGTTTTGTGATTGGTTTATTCGCCTTACCCGCCTTAGCTTTGGAAGCCTATAGTTGGGCCTTAGGCTTTATTGTCATCAATCGTATCTTCGATGGACTTGATGGAGCAATCGCCCGCCGCCAAGGTATTACCGATTGCGGTGGTTTTCTCGATATCACCTTGGACTTTCTGTTTTATTCCATGGTGCCCTTCGGCTTTGTTTTGGCGAACCCTGATGCCAATGCGGTAGCTGGTGCTTTCCTTATTTTCTCTTTTATCGGCACCGGCTCGAGCTTTCTTAGCTTTGCTATCATGGCCGGTAAGCGCAACATAGAAAGTCCAGTCTATAAGCAGAAGTCGCTATATTATATTGGTGGTCTAGCTGAAGGTACCGAAACCATTACCTGCTTTATACTGTTCTGCCTATTCCCTGCCCACTTCGCTTTGATTGCCTGGATATTCGGTACACTGTGCTGGATTACGACCGTGACCCGTATTTGGGCTGGCTATCAAACCCTTAAAGAAGCCTAAAACAAGAAGGGCAAACACATAAACAAAAACAGCTACCCGAAGGTAGCTGTTTCTTATCTACTGAATTGAAGCTTAGATAAATTACGCTTGGACTGGTTTTGCATCAACCATATCGTTCTCAACAGCATCTTTGTTGAAACCGTCATGCAAGCGGTAGTAGCGTTGGTAAACGATACCACTTACTGCCATCAATATGGCAGGTAAACCAAACATCATAAAGTTCAGACCCATAATGGTATCAGCTGTTTGCTCGACATTTGGTACATAACCAACCACTGACAAGCCCACACCTACGATAAAGCCACCAGCCGCACCGGCGAATTTAACTAACATTGTCTGCACAGAGAAGATAACACTCTCGCTGCGGCGACCTGTTTTGTACTCACCGTAGTCAACAACATCGGCAAGCATCACTGTTTGTAGTGCGTTAGCAATACCCACACCGAACTTAATTGCCGCACCCGCTAAACCGATAAGCAGCGTACTGCCAGGGAACATGACTGCCATTACGAACAAAATGATACAAGAGAGAATTGGGAAACCACATGCCATTTTCCACAAGTGCTTACGTGGAAGTTTAGCGGCAATACGAGGGAACAAGAACACACCAGCAACTTCTGCCGCACCCGCGACCATCATATAGACTGGGAACAATTCTGGATTACCCAATGCGTAAGAGAAGTAGTAGATAGCAAAGCCACCAACAAGCAGGTTAGCAATCTGGAATGATAGAACAGTACCAATCAGTGCTTTTAGCTGGTCGTTTTTACCAATAATAATCAGTACATCTTTGAAACTGAATTTTTCTGCAGGTTTAACATTGGCTGGCGCCGCTTTTTCTTTTACGTTCCGCGCAATCAAGAAAGCACTCATCACGAACAGTACTGCAATCAGCATCGCCATATTGAAAAAGCCATCACCTTGGTTACCGTCGCCCAATACACCGACAATGTGAAGGCCGTAAGTACCGGTGATAAACCATGCAAGGCTGGCAAATAGACGTGGCCATACAACCAGCTTTTCACGTTCTTGGCGCTCGCTCGACAGCGCCGGGATCATTGACCAGTAAGGGATATCCATAATGGTGTAAGTGAGGCCCCAGAGAATGTATGCAGCTGCAGCATAAAGGTATAGAGCAGGACCTTCGAACATGTGAGTGCTGAACAGGCCAACCAATACGATGGCATTCAGCAATGTACCAATCACAATCCACGGGCGGAATTTACCAAATTTTGAACGGGTGTTATCAACAATCACCCCCATCATTGGATCAGTAACCGCATCAAGAATACGGGCAGCAAGGAAGATAGTACCCACAAAAGCAGCAGACAAGCCTGCAACATCGGTGAAGTAGAACATCAAGAAAATATAAATCGGTGCACACGCGAAATCTTTACCTAGTGCACCCAGACCATATGATAGTTTGGTTTGTAGTGTAATTTTGTCAGACATTTTTTATCCTTCAATCTGTTCCATACCCCTTCCCTAACTAAAAGGGCACGTACAGAATTAATTATTGTATCTTTATTTTTTTAAGCTCTGGGCTCAGAAGGTATATTAAGGATCTACAGGAGGATAACTGTGATCCAAACCTCACCCATGGAAACGTTTCCATTCATTCCATGGGTAGAACCACAAAATGGGATTTTGATCACTTCATGTGTTTATTCTGCCATCATACAAAACTGCATACTGTAAATATCAAAAAAAGATGGGACCTGTGACTAGGCCCCATCCATTCAATCTAATGCTGAAATATAATGATTATTCAGCCGCTAACCTAATAAGTACCGCACTTTCGGCATCAAGAATAGGCATGGCTAAACCTATCTTTTGGCACCACTCCCCTGTTAGCACCGTTGGTTGCTTTGTCCACGCCGGTTGCTGGTTCACCAAGCCTTCATGGAAGTTGTCAGGGTGATCAATCACCGAAATAGTATAGGCTTTATCTGCATCCAAACCCGGGATCCGCAGCACACCACTCAGTGAATTGGTTGGCATCGAAAGTTGTGCCACCATAACCAGTGCTTCATTACCATCCTCACTGATTACCGCCTTCGCTAATTGGCCGTCATGATCATCAACCGGAATACGCACAGACTTACCGCTATGAAGCAAAGAACGATAAGTTTTGTGCAGCTTGATATAACGCTCAAAGCCCACTTTTTCTTCAGCTCCTTCTTTAACCGGGTCAAGCTCAATCCCCATATGGCCAAACAAGGCAGTCAGGCCACGAAAGCGGATATCATGGGTGCGACGAGTACTATGACAATGACGGGCACCGATATGACTACCCATCACTTCTGGTGGGAAGAAATAGCTGAACCCTCGTTGGATCTGCTGCCTTTCCAGAGCATCATTGTTATCTGATGTCCAAAAACGATGGGTACGTTTCAGTACCTCAAAGTCAATTCGGCCACCACCCGCAGCACAAGACTCAATTTCAACCTCAGGATGACGCTCTCGGATCTGCTCTACCAGTTCATAATAGCGCGTCACTTGGTTATTTCCTGCGGCACGTCCCCGATGAGCAGGCTGAACAATCTCACGGTTCATATCCCACTTAATGTAAGCGATATTGTAGCGAGACAAAAAATGATCCAATCTTTCAAGCAAGTACGCAAAGGCATCTTCATTCTGTAAGTCAATCGCATACTGGTTACGGCCCGTTGGCTGATCATAACCGCCAACAGCCAGCAGCCAGTCGGGGTGGTTACGATACAGATCCGAGTCCTTGTTAATCATCTCGGGCTCAAACCACAAACCAAACTCCATACCTAACTGGTTCACATGGCTGACAATACCTTCAAGCCCTTGTGGGTATTTAGCTTCATCAAGATACCAATCACCCAGTGCGGCTTTGTCACCATTACGGCCCTTGAACCAACCGTCATCGATAATAAAGCGCTCGACGCCCATTTTGGCTGACTCTGTCGCCATCTCTTTGATATAAGCAGGATCGTGGTCAAAGTATATGCCTTCCCACGTATTAAGGTGGATTGGCCTTGGCTTTTCACTGATTTGCGGCGCAAGGATAGACTCGCGAACATGGCCATGGAATTGCTGACTCATGCTATTCAAACCCGCTCCACTGTGCGAAGCATACAATACAGGTGTGACCAAGCTTTCACCTGGTTGCAAAGAGATTTCACCCGGCAAATAAATAGCTTCAGCTTGCACAACACGTCGCCCATCGGCTTTAACGTCAACACGCATACGGTGGTTACCGCTCCACGCAAAGTGGAAGCCCCAGACATCGCCATCACACTCTCCAAAACCTTTAGTACCTGCAATCAGTGCCGGGTAATGTTCATGGGATGTACGACCACGGCGGTTTTCTTGCTGATAGCCACCTTGAGATAACGTTTGGCGTACCTGCTGAAACTCTTTAACCCAGCGACCATAGTAGGTCAGCAGCTCATTGGCCCGCTCAGGAATAGGTAAGGTATTAGCAAGCCGGTTAACCAGATATTCCCCTTCCCCGATATTTGTTAGTGTTTGCTTAAGTTGGACAACATCATTGCTATCCAAATCCAGATTCACCGTTAGAGCTAGACCTGCAATAGAGTCGTGGCTTTCAATAATAAGGCTACCGCTTTGGTGTGAAATAGACTTGATGGTAAATGCGGGAGCCCAGTCTTGCCCATTACGATGACCTTCCAGTGCTGGACTACCAAATACGCCTCTTGCTAATTCAGGATGCAACGAAACAGGCACATCATTATCTAAGCGGCCGTAAGGTACAGGCCGTTTCAAGGCAAGAGCTGCACCCTTCGGATAGCCAGAAATAGACTCGCCCCAGTAGAGTACTTCAGCGATTTCTCCAATCTCAACAATCATTTCAGATTGCTGACCTCTTAGACGAATGATTTGCTTTTCCATTGTCATGGTTTCCCGTTAAGCATGAAATTTCATCCGATCATAATGAAATACTCAGCAGATACTGTGAGCCAGCACGCACCATGGAAACGTTTCCAGACCAAATCAAGTAACAATTAACATTTAAGCACGATAGTGCTTTACCAGAACAGTTTCAGGTTAAGAAATGGATATGAAGATAAGGTGGAGGTGTACGGGGGCAAAAGTGACCCCGTCACAGATAGAGTTTAATTGATACCGCATGAGTTGTTAGTACACCGTTTTCGCTTTCTGATCAGTTGCTTCTTTCTTCAGTTCGTTACACTCAGTAATTTGAAGATGTTTATGGATGAGCTTACCATCAATCACACAAGGGATACTCGGAATCCCACCGGTACCAGAACCTCCCCCAGCTTGTACCGAAAAACTGAATAACATCATTACCAGTAAACCAATTAGCTTTTTCATGCTGTGATCCTACAGAAGTAAAAGGCACCTATAAGAATAGATGTTTTTGGCTAACCTATGCATACAATGGCCTCGCAATAGGCTGGTTATGTGATGAATTACCGATTATAAGCTGATCCAGTTCTCAGCCACTAAAGTAAACACCTTATAATAACTTTAAATTATCATTACTATAAATATTGATAATTTCTATTGATATAAACAATTCCATATACTCTCCCCATCGAAACAAATCACCTCACAATCATCTGAGTCTGGAGCAAATTATGAAAATGAATCACGTTGGTATCATGGTCGGCGATATGGATAAAGCTGTTGAGTTTTATACCAATGCTCTTGGCCTTAAAGTCGTAATGAACAACACCAAAGTTATTGAAGAGCGGGAAACCGCTATTGGTAGAATGTGTATCGCTGTGTTCGGCGAAGGCTTCAAGGGCTTTAACATTGCCCACCTCGTTACAACAGATGGTATTGGTGTCGAACTTTTTGAGATGAAAGAGCGACAGGAACGCCACGAGGTCGATTTCTCTCGACTTGGTATTTTCCACTTCTGTCTGCAAACCGACGACTTTGCAGCTGTAATTGAAAAAGTAGAAAAATTCGGTGGTAAAGTACGTATGGACATCATGCGCTACCACCCAGAAGATGATAACAAACCAGCCAAAATGGTTTATCTAGAAGACCCGTTTGGCAACCTGTTTGAACTTTACTCACACACTTACGAAGAAACTTACGCTTCTGATTACGAGTAAATGTTCACAAAAATATCAACAAAGGATTGGCTCAATGCCAATCCTTTTTTGCATTCAGGTACAAGACGCCGCACTAAAAGGATTCTGCCTGGAAAAAAATTAAAATCGATAAGCCGCTCCGACACTAAACTTCCACCCAAGATCATTCTGTACAAGCGGACTATCACTGTCGTGATATTCCAACTCTAATTTAGAGACTCCCAATAAATGATGGCTGATATCGTATAGCCCAGTCACCCCTCCCTTATAAACCCAAGTATCACCGGATTTAAACTGTTGAAACCCAGAAGCGTTAGATTCTCTTTCAGAAACACTATAGATATAACCAGAGAGATTGTTATCACGATAATTCAGTTCAACATAAGGAGATAAAGTGAGTCTTTCCAAGGGAGTATCAAAGGCGCGCCCGAAATGAAGCTGAACCTCATACCCGTTGTGTTTATCAGTAATATCATGCAAATACGTTAACCTCGCACCGACTGTACCCAAGGTTACCCCTAATTCTCCGCTGCTTTCCCGATCATCTATACCAGTGGGTATATCGTCAAAATCACCTGAAACCTCAGACAAGCGTAAATTACCAGACAGGCCAAACCAAGGTGTGAGCGCTAGGTTGGCTAAGCTACCATCGATAAAACCATAATCACTATGATGGAATATATAAGGTTTTATACTGGGTCGACTCCCCTTATCAGAGAAAACAGTCTCTCCCACGGCCAAGCCAGCCCCAACAAAACTGAAGTTTTTATATTTTCCTTGAGAATTAAATACTTCCTCTGAAAAAGCACGTCCAGAAGTCGCTGAAGCTAGCAATACCAAAACGCAAAATAGCGATGTTTTATTCATACCATTTCTCCTATATAAAAATAAGAGAAACGTTGAATGTGGTGTTTATTGCATAAAAAATATGAACAAATGTACTTATTTCAAATGGAAATCACTTAATATATTTAATATCAATAAGTTAAATACAAAAGAAAAACAACTTTTAAATATATATCCATAAATACCCCCTCTTTTACGTGCATTTATTGAATGGTCACATTTAACATTCAACTTTAGAGACAGCTCTCACACCTTCATCTGTATAAGGCTGGCTGAAAACGCAGAATCCGAAAAGGTTGCTAATACGACTAAGATTAAGCTCGCATTGGTTCCGGGGAACCATTTCAGCTTAGGATTGCGTGATAATGGTGTGGGTCTACCGCAACATTGACGGGGGAATAATTGCTTCAACTAAACTCTGCACAGTTCAATGCCAACTTCATCGACCATGCATACTTGACGATTAACCCTAATGGCGTGTTCCTGCTTCCCCCCGAAAAAAGCTAAGGTTATTCGCTAAGTTTATGCCGCGGGTGAAATCGATACCACCCCAGTAAAAATGCGGTGTTTTGAGTTAAACACACACTCGAGGAGTTTCACATATTACTTGAATTCGCACTAACAGCTGACGTATTCTGTGGCTATTGTGATTAAAAGTGAAACGTTATCCTTGGGTTCCTAACTCAAAACACTCATAGATAACTTCTTTACTTGGCTTACCGAGCAATCAGTACTGCTTGGAAAAGAAGTTAGTTTCTATTGATCAAAAAAGCCCAACCTCATGTTTTGTTGGGCTTTTTATTTATCTCCTCTCCTCACAGCCCCACCAAATGTAATCGTTTCCGGACAGCGAACATCATCACCCGTATAAAAAACCCTCAAAAGCAGCCAAAAGACGGCGTTTATGTGACCTAAATTACAGTTTCATCAAATGTTTTGCCTTTGTTTGATAAAATCAGCCAAACCTCACTGTAAACGTTTCCAGAGCAATGTTAGGATCAGCCTCGAGTTAGGACCCATAAATAAAAAAACATAATATGGAGACGTTTCATGAAACAAAAGATGCTAGCAAAAGCAGTCGGTATCGCTTTGGTACTTGCCCCACTAGCCAGCCAAGCCGCAGTGGAAAATATCACTTACTTTGGTTATGCAAAATGGGGAAACATCTACACAGACAATGATGATCATAATAATGGCAAAGGTGAGCGCAACGATGTGATCCGTGCCAGTGAAGGTTATGGTAATTACCGTTTGGGTAACGAGCTGAATTGGTGGGAAGCCGGCCTGAAAGCTGATGTCTGGCAACACGGTGACGCTTATTTTGACACCACCCTTTATCTTGGTAGTGGTGAAAGCTGGGGTGATGTCAGCATCATCCAAATGTGGTCTGCGGGTCACGGATTAATCGCTTCACAGCCTAATGCCAAAGTATGGGCAGGTGAACGCTTTTACCGCCGTCACGAAGTGCACATGATTGATATTAAGTATTGGGATACATCCAGTACCGGTATTGGTGTCGAGGACTGGGACCTAGGCTTTGGTAACGGTCATATTGCATGGATGGCACCGAATTCCAATGGTGAAGATGGTCGCAGCCTGCATAATATTGATGCTCGAATCAGCGATATTGCACTGAGCGATACAGCTGACCTGACCTTTGGCCTTAACTATGTCTTCGAGCAAAACTCAAGCCATGACGAAGCCGACATCACAACCTCTGGTGCCATGCTCTCTGCCCTTTATCGCCAAGCTTGGAATTACGGTTCAAACACTCTTGCCTTCCAGTATGGTACCGATGCCCTAGCCGGTGGTTTGATGAGTGCAGAGGGAGGCTCTAACCGCAAATACAGTACAGGTGAAGTTCACGATGGTTACAGCTGGCGTCTATTCAATCACGGTGACTTGAACGTCAACGAAGACTTCCAGGTTATGTATTCCATCGCCTATCAAGATAAAAACCTAGACAATAACGAAGGTGAAAAGTGGTTCAGTGTCGGCGCTCGTCCTCAGTACAGCTGGACTGAATACATGGCGACAGCGCTAGAAGTGGGTTACGAGACTGTTGAAGCACAAAATGGCGCTGGTACTAATGACATGTTCAAAGTCACTGTAGCCCAAATGTTCCAAGCTGGAAAAGGGGTCTGGGCTCGCCCTACTCTCCGCGTCTTCGCGACCTACTCAGAGAAAAACGATGAATGGGATCGTGGTGGCGAGACCTACGGTGCAGCAATGCGCAGTGAGAGTGGCAAGCAAAATGTTGACGAAGTAACCTTTGGTTTTAACGTCGAAACTTGGTGGTAAGGAATTCGGTATCGGAAATAGTCCGGTAACGGAAATCTGACAAAACAGTGCAGGTCAGCCTGACCTGCACTGAGAGGAACGAAGAATGAAGAGAAAACAGTTGGCGACCATTCTGCTTGGCCTGAGCCTAACCGCTTGCAGCAGTATTCCAGACACAGCACTCAATACCGATCTTAGCCAATCGGTTTGCTGCGATTCTGTCGCTGAACTGGCTATCCAGCCTCTTGCGCTGGACAGTCAGCAATATGTCACGCTGGATGGTAATAGCGAAACGCTTCCTCTTACATCAGCTCGGACTCCGGTCCAAGCATATGCCTTGCCGCAAGTTGCTTCCCCGTTCTTACTCACTGTCAGAGCCCCGATAAAAGACAGCGAAGTCATCGCACCAGCTGTCGCCATTTATGACAGGAACTGGAATTTGGTCGAACAATACACCACCGATGACTTTCATTATTTCACTAGCGACTTAAGTGGTGTTGAACGTATTGAAGGAAAGTTCATCCTCAGCACTCAGTTGAATCAACAGGCTTATATGGTGGTCCAAAATGATCCCACCCAAATAGGCAACCAACTCACGCGGATCCACCCAGAACAAGAATTTGCTGAATCACAACATATCATCGGCAGCAAGCGATTACCGCTCGTCGCAACACTTTCTCCAGTTGGTATCGTTGAAATCACCACCCAAGAACACTTTGGCAACCCTGTCGTCGATATGCTAGCAAACCTGACGGCACAAAAGGCATCAACAACCGCAGCATTGTCTGTCACCAACGTTGAACAGGACATACAACCGGCCTCTTCTGTGCAACTGCAAGCTAGTCACGCTGACACTCAGAACTGGCACTATTTTAAACAGCATATCGACCAAGCAATGAATGACGGAAAGCTAAAACAAGCAGTTGATTGGGCAAACCTTGCTGAAGAAGCAGGACATTCACAGGCCAAAGATTACCTGTTGGATACCTTGACTCAATAACAGATAGAGCACACCAAATTAATCGCAGTGTGGCCGCTACCATAGCCGTACTGCACCGCGACTAAAATTAACAAGATTAAGTAAGATCACTTTAAGTAGGATAACGATGACGGCATTTACTAACATTATTCAGCGCCGAGACTGGGAAAATCCACAGTCTGTGAACATCCATTGTTTGTCTGCGCACAGTCCATTAGCTAGCTACCGTGATGTCGACAGTGCCCGTGATGGGAAAAATGCCCAGCGCCAGTCATTGAATGGCGAATGGAAATTCAAACTTTTTGACGCCCCAGAACACGTTAACGGTGAGTTCATAGCTCCTAACTTCAATGACCAAGAATGGGATAATATTCCAGTCCCTTCAAACTGGCAGCTCCACGGTTATGACAAACCGATTTACGCCAACGTCAAATACCCGTTTGAGGTTAACCCGCCGTTCGTCCCAAAAGATAATCCAACAGGTTGCTACCGCACAAACTTCTTGGTTGAAGAAAATCAACTATCAGAAACCCACCGCATTATCTTTGATGGCGTAAATTCAGCCTTCCACCTATGGTGTAACGGTCACTGGGTCGGTTACAGCCAAGACAGCCGGCTACCTGCCGAGTTCGATCTATCCCAGTACCTTGTTGCAGGTGAAAACAGCCTTGCGGTAATGGTGATCCGCTGGAGTGACGGCAGCTACCTCGAAGACCAGGACATGTGGTGGCTAAGCGGTATTTTCCGTGATGTGACCCTACTGACCAAACCTTCGCAGAGCATTCAAGATGTCTTTATCACACCAAATTTAGATGCCTGCTACCGTGATGGCAGCATAGCCGTTGTTACTCATATCAACGCCACTGCAGAGCACTATGTTCAGGTTCAGCTGTTTGACGGCGAACAAGTAATCACAGAGCCTGTCATTGACCGACCGAATAATCGCCGCATTGATGAGCGTGGTAGCTACAACGACGTCGTTTTTCAAACCTTGGCAGTACGTGAACCGAATAAATGGAGCGCAGAAACACCGAATTTGTACCGCTGTGTGGTATCACTGCTAGATGCCAATGGAAACCATATTGAAAGTGAAGCCTATCAGGTCGGTTTCCGTAAAGTCGAAACCATCGGTGGCCAGCTTTGCCTCAACGGCAAACCTCTACTGATCCGCGGTGTGAACCGCCACGAGCACCATCCTGAGCTTGGTCATGTGATGACTGAGGCAGACATGATCAAAGATATCTGCCTAATGAAGCAATATAACTTCAATGCTGTTCGTACCGCCCACTACCCGAATCACCCACGTTGGTATGAACTATGTGACCAGTATGGCTTGTATGTGTGTGACGAAGCCAACATTGAAACCCACGGCATGGAGCCAATGAATCGCCTGTCTGCCGATCCAATGTGGGCACACGCTTACATGAGTCGCTATACCCAGATGGTCATGCGCGATAAGAACCATCCATCGATTATTATCTGGTCACTGGGTAACGAGTCTGGCCACGGTAGCAACCATAATGCCATGTATGCGTGGTCGAAGAACTTTGACCCTTCCCGCCCAGTGCAATACGAAGGTGGTGGCTCTGATACCACAGCCACAGATATTATTGCCCCGATGTATGCGCGGGTTAATACCACCATTGCCGATGAAGCCGTGCCAAAATGGTCAATCAAGAAATGGGTTTCGTTACCGAATGAAGACCGTCCATTGATCCTGTGTGAATACGCTCACGCTATGGGTAACAGTCTCGGTAGCTTCAACGAATACTGGGATGCATTCCGTGATTACCCTCGCCTACAAGGTGGCTTTATTTGGGATTGGGTTGATCAAGGCATCGGCAAGTATGACGAGCAAGGCGAACACTTCTGGGCCTATGGGGGTGACTTTGGCGATACTATCAATGACCGTCAGTTCTGCATCAATGGTTTGGTGTTCCCGGATCGAACCCCGCATCCAACACTGGAAGAAGCCAAGCACTGCCAGCGCATGATCACCATCGCGCTAAATAGTGAAGAACAATTGGCTAACTGCATAGCGTACACCCTGACTGTAACCAACGAAAACTTGTTCCGTACCACCGATAACGAACAGCTAAAATGGTCACTGCTTGAAGATGGGCGGGTGATTGCTTCAGGTGAACAACAGCTTAATGTACCGGCTGACAGCCAGAGAACGCTGTGCTTGGATGTCGATTTTAAACCTCGCACGGGGGCAGTTTATCATTTAAATACCGACATCGAACTGATTGAAGCAACCGCATGGGCTGAAGCTGGCCACACCATTGCCAGCGAACAGTTTGCAGTTATCAACCGCAATTCGTTGGCTTACCCTTCATTGACACAAGGTCATGCGCCTGTCGCAACGGAAAACAGCGAAGCCATTTTAGTCAGTACCGAAGATGGAACACACCATTGGTGCTGGAATAAAGCGAGTGGCTTATTAGAGCAATGGACCGTTGATGCTAAACCTCAATTCGTCAGCTCACCGGTCGATAACTTCTTCCGTGCACCTTTGGATAACGACATCGGTGTCAGTGAAGTCGATTTTGTTGACCCAAATGCCTGGGTATGCCGCTGGGATGCTGCGGGCATTGGTAAGTGGAACCGTGAATGTGTCAATTGCCAGGTCAATACGCTTAACCACCAGGTCACGGTAACGTCAACGTTTGTGTATACCTTCAATGGCAATGTCCAAGCCATTACGGCTTGGACTTACACCCTAGATAGCCAAGGCAAGGCCAAGGTTGATGTAACAATCAACCTTGCTGATGAGCTTCCGCCGATGCCACGTATTGGCATCGAGCTAGCCTTACCACTACAGGATGAACAGCAGAACATTGAGTGGCGCGGACTGGGTCCATTCGAAAACTATCCCGACAGACTATCTGGAGCACGTTTTGGTCATTACACTGAAGCAGTCACGGCCATGCACACGCCTTATATCTTCCCAACGGACAGTGGGCTGCGTTGTGGCTGTCAATCACTTACCATTGGTAGTCTAAACATCTCGGGTGACTTCCAGTTCAGTGTTAGTCGATACAATCAACAGCAATTGACTGAAGCAAAACACACCAATGAGTTGAAACCTGAGCAACAGCTATTCCTGCGTATCGACCACCAGCATATGGGGGTTGGCGGTGATGATTCATGGAGCCCAAGTGTTCATGAGGAGTTCAAGCTAACTGATAAGCAGTACGCTTACAGCCTGACTCTAGAGCCAAGTAAACACTAAAATCTAGACATAGGTTTTAGCTCTGCAGTGCCGCGCTGACTTCCCCCTCAGAGCGGCACTCTTTCTTTTCATCTGCCCACCGTCTAATCTGACTCTCTGATTTGCTGATAAATTAAACGACTTCGATTTAGTAGGGTGACTCAACTTACAATTATTAATTCAGCCAGTTAAAAAACACTGACGAGGGTTTGTTTTATCACCCTTTCCATTGTTTAATGAGCCAGCAGTAAAGAGAGAGGGCTCTATGGCTACCATCAAGGATGTCGCTAAAGAAGCGGGCGTTTCCGTCGCCACGACTTCACGAGTGATCAACAACGCACCACACACCAGTGAAACGGCAATCAAAGCCGTGAAAGCCGCTATGGCAAAACTTGGCTATAGGCCCAATGCCAATGCCAGAGCACTCGTGAGTAAGTCAACCAATACCATTGGCGTGCTCGTCAATGATGTCTCCGCCCCCTTCTTCGGTACCATGGTGAAAGCCATCGATACCATTGCCAATCAACATGCAAAACAACTTCTAATTGGAAGTGGGTATCACGATCCCGTCAAAGAGCGTAATGCGATAAACCTTCTCATTAACAGCCGCTGTGAGTCACTAGTTATTCACAGTAAAGGATTGGAAGATCAAGAGCTCATAGACTTAGCCACAGAAATTCCGGGACTGGTCGTGATCAACCGTATTGTCCCAGAGATCGCCTCACGCTGTATTTCACTCGATAACCGCAAAGGATCTTATCTCGCCACTGAATATTTGATCCGCCATGGTCACAAGCATATCGGTTACCTGTGCTCCAGCCATGACATAGAAGATGCCAGGGATCGCAAGGCTGGCTACCTTGAAGCCCTCAAAGATCATGGCTTAGAGCCTAACGAAGAATATATCGAGTACGGTGAACCGGATGAGCTGGGCGGTGAATATGCAATGACCAACCTGCTGTCGAAAAACCTCCCCGTGACTGCTGTTGCCACCTATAACGACTACATGGCGGCAGGTTGTTTATCCGTTCTACACGAAAATAACTTGCGCATTCCAGAAGATATTTCGGTTATTGGCTTTGATGATGGTGATATTGCTCGATACGTCCATCCGAAGCTGACAACGATACGCTACCCTATCCAAGTTATGGCTGAACAAGCAGCAAAACTGTCTTTACAACTAGCGAGTGAAAATAAAAATGCGACTCAAGCAAGATTGTATAACCCGACATTAGTGCGTCGTTTATCAGTCGGTGTCGCACCACTGCAATTCATATCTTATGAGTGAAACACAGTTCTAAACAATAAGAGCCAGACAAAAAAGTTTGGCTTTTTTATTGCTCTTCCATGCCTTATTTAGCAAACATATACATATGGTAAAGCCAACCATCCTTATGATGCCCATTGTCTAAGAAAGCTGGCCACCCAAGCAAAGGTAATTTTCCGCAACCAATGTGAATTCACCTTTTTGTTGTCATTTATTTATTACCTCTATCACAACTTTGCTTAATTCCACAACGGTATCTTGAGACAATCTCAATTTGTATTTAGCAATAAAAAATCACAAAATAATTTATATTTTAATATACCCATTTGATCGCTACATAATTTCTCAATAAATAGAAATACAAAAGCTAACATCAATTTATTCTTTAGTTGCCAATCAATAAAGAAACTTCATTTCACGGAGAAAACTATGTCTTCTAACTTCAAGTTGGCAGCAACAACTGCGGTATTACTAACAACACTCTCATTCACAGCAACGGCTGGTAGCACTAGATACTTTGCAGATGTCACACCTAAAAACTATGCAACTGAAACTAACCTTGAATGGGATTTCGAAGCTCTCATTCGACATGAGGATGATGGTGAAAAACGTCTAATCATTGAAATTGGTGGTCTCAATGTAAACGATCAATACAATCAAAAGTCCAACGGCGCACTCGTTGACCTTGTTGATCAAGCATCCTGTGAAACGATTGACGATGAAGGCGTAAACGTAACCTTTTGTGATCTCAATACCCCCTTTGTAATTAAAGTTTTCGCCGAAGGAAGCATGTTTAAATATCTCGCTGAAGAGGCCGCTTGGGAAGAGACAAGCGAAGACACTGACGCCAATCGATGCGGTGGGGCTGGTATTGTCCTTCGAACAGATAAGGGTGATTCAGTCCCCGATGTACAGCCTGGCGATAAAGTTGTAATAAGCTTGAAAAAAGCAAAAACGGCAAAAGTTGGCGTTGGATTTTTCTCTGAAGAGGAACCTGTACCAACCGGAACAGCTCCAGATGGATGCCCTATAGAACCGATTGAGCTAGAAGAAGAGGAATAGCAGCTCTCGAAAACTACACAAACGCCGGTAAAGTCCGGCGTTTCACCTCTCTCGACAGCATAAACGTAATCCCTTCTTCACTTCTTTCGCAATTCCCCCTAGAATTGCCAGCCAATTTCGATTTGGTATGTAACCATGAACCGCAAGAAGAAAATTAACGAAGCGCTGAAGAAAAGGCAGAAGAAAACAAACGCCAAGCTGCACCGCAGCAACAAACCACGCTACATCTCCAAGGCCGAACGCGCCAAGATGGAAGCGGAAGCCCAACAAGCTGAACAAGCACAAGGTGTGAATCCAACTGAAAGTGCTGAAGGCGAGCAACCAGCGGAATAATCATCAGCAGCAAAGAATGGGCTTACCGCATCCATTCGCGATGGAGCTGCTCGCTGTCACCCAGGTAATCGAGCAGCCAATCAATCGCTGGGTTTTGACTTTCTTTGTTCCAAGCCAAACAACAAGGGCTGACTGGTGGCTTTACTGCGAGTTGTTTTTCCACCAACTCACCGCTTTCGATAAGTGGCAAGGCCTTGTGCTCTGGCACCACACAAATCCCAAGTCCTGATTTCAAACATGACATCGCACTGTGCCAGTTCGGTACCATGATCCGACGCTGGTTATCCATCAACCACGTCACTCGCTTAGGCAATACCCGTGACGTATCTTCAAGGCAGATAGCCGGATACTCTACCAACTCTTTAGCTTCCAGTGGATAGTCTATATCAGCCAAAGGATGATCAGGGCTAACGACAAACCGCCACTCCAAAACTCCCATGTCGCGATAATCAAAATATCCGCTAACTGGCACCGCTGCCGTTGCGCCGATAGCAATATCTGCCCGGCCATCCGACAACGCATCCCATACGCCGTTGAACACCTCCATCGTCAGATGTAACTCCATATCAGGGAATTGCCGATAGAAATCTCGTACCAGTGTATTTACCCGGCTCTCACGAACCACCGTATCAAGCGCCACCGACACACTTTGTGACCAGCCATTGGCAACACGCTGGGTTTGCAGTTTCAGCATCTCCATCTGCTTGAGTAGCCCTCTGGCTTCCTCAACAAAAAACTCCCCAGCTGGGGTTAACTGCACTTGCCGGTGAAGCCGAACAAACAAGTCGACGGCTAACCGCTCCTCAATCACCCTGACGGTATAGCTAATTGCACTGGGCACTTTGTGTAATTCTTCAGCAGCAGCCGAAAAACTTCCGCGCCGAGCAACCACATCAATCACTTGTAAGTCGTTATATGAAAACATCAGGATCTTCCTTTAGTTCGTGCCTAGCTCGTTAAAACCGCAGCCAGAGTTGCTGATTTTCACAGCAATAACACAACAAGTAGCACCCAATTAACACAAATTGTGCAATATTCAACCTTACTCTGTGCGCAAGGTAAAGCACGCTACATTGATGCAAAAACAATCAAATCAAATTTATTGAAAGCAACGTTGAAATTTTACCGTTTCACACCATAAAAAACCATGTATAGACTTGCCGCAAAGTACAAAACAGCTAATGAAATAAAACTATGACAAATCAACCTTCAAAAATGACCACTATGTGGTTTGCGTGTTTAAGTATGCTGGGCTTCCTAGCAACTGACATGTACCTTCCTGCTTTCGAAGTAATTCGAGAGGATTTTGATACATCACAATCACTTATTGGCCTAACACTCAGTATTTTCTTGTTAGGTATGGCAATCGGCCAGCTTATTTACGGCCCACTGTCTGATCGTATTGGTCGTATCAAAGTGCTAATAGGCGGTATGACGCTCTTCAGTATCGCTTCTGTATTCTGTGCCTTTGCTCCGAATGTTGAGCTTATGTTGGCAGCTCGCTTTGCACAGGCACTAGGCGCATGTAGCGCTACCGTGATCTGGCAAGCTGTCGTTATCGACCGCTACGAAGGCAAAGTCTCTGAGCGTGTATTTGCGACCATCATGCCATTAGTTGCCCTATCACCAGCACTTGCTCCCCTTGCAGGCGCGATGCTTGAGCACCAATTTGGCTGGCGTAGCATCTTTGTTGCTCTGGTTGGCTTTGGTGCTGTTTTGTCCATTATGACGCTTAAGGAAACTGAAAGTGCGAATTTGGACAAAAAACAAGAAAAAATAATGGTACAGCTACGCCGTGACTATGCTCAAATCCTGAGTTCAAAAAAATTCATTGGTAACATGATCATTTTTGCTGCGTGTTCTGCTGCTTTCTTTGCTTACCTAACAGGCTCACCATTTGTCATGGCCGCTATGGGTTACTCGGGTGCAGATATCGGCCTGAGCTACGCGCCACAAACTGTTGCGTTCATCATCGGTGGTTACGGTTGCCGTACCCTACTGAACAAATACGATAGCCAGCAATTGCTTCCGTGGATCCTGAAGCTATTCTTTGCCAGCGTAACGATTATGTTCATGATCTCGATTCAGACAGAGCCGACCACAATTTGGCCTATCCTTGTACCATTCTGTTTCCTAGCGGTGGCTAACGGTGCAATTTACCCGCTTATCATCAGCAAAGCATTGGAAGATTTCAAAAACTGTAGTGCGACAGCAGCAGGCTTACTTAACTTCCTGCAAACAATGGTCTGTTTCGCAGCAAGTGGCTTAGTATCAGCATTCGCAATGCACGGCTTGATAACGGTAACCATTGCGATGTTTATCACCGGTTTTGTAGCACTTATTGGTTATACGTTTGTCGTTAAAGCCCGCCGCGAAACAGCCGAAATTGCCCAAACGGTATAATTTCATCACACGGTAAACCCCAGACAGTCAAAGGCCGCTTTCTAAGTGGCCTTTTTTACATCTGCTGCTTTATGCAGGGTATCAACATTCTCGCTTTTCTTTTCGCCAAACAAATGCGTAATTATTCCCCTCTCTCTTGTTCACTTTCTTGTCCCTTTCACATCTGCCGCACCATTTGTGTATTTACAGTGGTTTAAATGGCAAAAAACCCAAACCACAGAACAAAAATCAAACAAAAATGCAACCTACGGAATATTTTATACATTTTTCTTGCATAAGATCTCACTCTGGGTAATATAACCATCAAATGACGTTTAATGCAGTAAGTCAGCATGAGTATTCAAGTAAAGAGTGTTAATAAATTCTATGGTAATACCCAGGTTCTTCATGATGTTGAGTTCACCTGTGGCAAAGGGGAAACCTTGGTATTGCTTGGCCCAAGTGGCGCAGGCAAAAGCTCTTTACTAAGAGTGCTGAACTTACTGGAAAACGCTAGCAGTGGTCAGCTACAGGTCGCCAACGAAGCCTATGATTTTGCCCAGTCAATATGTGAAAAGCAGGCACTAAAATTAAGACGTAAAGTCGGTATGGTGTTCCAGCAGTACAACCTATGGCCTCACCTTACTGTGATGGAAAACTTGATAGAAGCGCCGATGAAAGTTGCAGGGATTTCTAAGACTCAGGCAACCGACGAAGCCCTGACATTGCTGACAAAATTACAGCTGGCAGATAAAGCGGAAGCTTGGCCCTTGCAATTATCGGGTGGGCAACAACAGCGAGTTGCTATTGCCCGCGCCCTGATGATGAAGCCAGAAGTGCTGTTATTTGATGAGCCAACTGCCGCACTCGATCCTGAAATTACCAATCAGGTTGTCAAAATCATCAATGATCTTGGTGAAACAGGTATCACCCAAGTGGTGGTAACCCATGAAGTAGAATTCGCCAAGAAAATCGCCAGCCACGTGCTGTACCTTGAAAAAGGCCGCATGGTGGAACACGGCACCAAAGAGGCATTTACCCATCCGGCCACACCGGAATTTGCGGAATACCTCACCCACTAAATTGATTTATATACCCAAAGACATTGGGAACATACCCTATTTTCAGCATCACCTACCCACTTGATGCTGCACCTAACGACGCACGGAGTATCGCGATGAAAAAGATTGTATTGGCTACATTGATTGGTTTGGTTTCAGCTAACGCTGCCGCTCAGGAAGAAATTAAGTTTGCGATGGAAGCAACTTATGCCCCATTTGAATACGTTGACGAGAATAATGAGATTCAAGGCTTTGATGTTGATCTGGCCAATGCACTGTGTGATGTCATTGAGGCAAAATGTACTTTCCACAACCAACCTTTTGATAGCCTGATCCCAGCTCTAAAATTCCGTCGTTATGATGCAGCCATCTCAGGTATTGATATTACTGAACAGCGCCAGCAAGTAGTGAACTTCACTAACGCTTACTACGACAACTCAGCCGCTTTTGTTGCCCTAGACGGCAAGGTTGCAGATCAAGCTGCACTAAACGGCAAACGTGTCGGTGTACAAAATGGTTCAACCCACCAAAGCTACTTAACCGAACAACTTGACGGTGTCACCGCCGTTCCATATGGAAGCTACCAGGATGCATTTATCGATATGCAAAATGGTCGTATCGACTCTGTATTTGGTGATACCGCCGTAGTGGCTGAATGGTTCAAGAAGAACGACAGCCTTGTTTATGTAGGTGATCAAGTAACCAGCGCTAAATACTTCGGTAACGGTTTTGGTATTGCCATCAATAAAGACAACCAAGAACTGCTGGACAAACTGAACACGGCACTGAAAACCGTGAAGAACAATGGCCAGTACGATGAAATCTTCAACAAGTACTTTGGTGAGTAATCTATGGCGTTATCAGGTTATGCTCTGACGCTACTTGAGGCAAGCTGGGTGACTATCCAGCTTAGCCTAGCCAGCGTCACTGTTGGGTTGGTCTTGGCTGTATTGTTTGCCAGCGGTGAAATGTCACGGTTTCGTGCCATAGCTTGGCCTGTTACCGCGCTGGTCACCGTGCTTCGGGGCTTACCTGAAATATTGGTTGTACTGTTTATCTTCTTCGGCTCAACGCAAATATTGTTTTTGCTGACCGGAGATTTCATCGAAGTTAGCCCATTTCTGTCAGGGGTCATTGCCTTATCCCTTATTTTTGCTGCTTATGCCTCCCAGACATTGCGAGGCGCGCTAAAGGCTGTACCTAGCGGTCAGCGCGAAGCGGCAAGTGCATTAGGGATCAGCAAACTACGTGCATTCTTTAAGATTGTTCTGCCACAAGCGGTTAGACATGCCCTTCCTGGATTGACGAACCAATGGCTTGTGCTGCTCAAAGACACAGCGCTGGTCTCTTTGATTGGTGTTACTGACCTACTAAAACAGGCCCAGTTAACAGCAGCGGCTACCCACGAAAGTTTTACTTGGTATGCCTGTGCAGCAGCCGTCTATTTAGTCATCACATTGATCACTCAACGCGTTGTTAAACAGCTCGATAAAAAATTTAGCGTACAAGATGGCAACTCACCACAAAGCACATCTGTTAAAAGTAAATCAGTACAAAACAAGCCAGCACCCGCTAATCCAGTAAAAGGAGCAAGCGCATGAATGAACAGCACGTTTGGCAACTGCTCGAAGGGTTAGTCGTCAGTCTTGAGCTAACAGCCGTGTCCTTAATCGTGGGTTGTACATTGGCGTTATTGATGACTTTAACGCTTATATTGAGAACACCAGGCCTTCATTGGCTAAGCCGGGGGATCATTACTTTATTTACCGGTACGCCATTGCTGGTACAGATCTTTTTGATTTACTACGGACCAGGTCAGTTTGAGTGGGTACGAGAAAGCATTTTGTGGCACTGGCTAAGCCAGCCTTGGTTCTGTGCAATGCTTGCACTCGCACTTAATACAGCGGCATACAGTACCCAACTGTTCAAAGGCGCATTCAATGCGATTCCTTCTGGTCAATGGCAAGCCTGTAAAGCCTTGGGAATGGATACCAAAGCAACGCTGGGGGTACTATTACCCTATGCGATTCGCCGCGCCATTCCCGCTTATTCCAACGAAGTCATTCTTGTCTTCAAGGGCACATCACTTGCCAGTACCATCACCATTATGGACATCATGGGGTATGCACAGCGTATCAACGCTCAGACCTACGATACATTAATGGTCTTTAGCGTCGCGGGTGCCTTTTATTTAACAGTCAATGGCGTGCTTACACTCGTTTTCAGACAGGTAGAAAAGAAAGCTCTCGCGTTTGAAGTTGCACGATAAGTAGGTTACGACAAACATATTTAATATCTAGTTTTTGTCCAATGGATTGAAATACTGGATGATGCATATAAACGAATGGGGAGTAGTTAATGGCTGCTCCCCTTTTCTATACCGGTTTGAGTTAAAATAACGTCAAAAATGGCTATCAATCAGGGTCTAGTCGACAAAGTGAGAGGAAATTATCTGATGCCCGCTGACACTCAATATCAACCCATTGCCCATTAAATTGAGCCAGTGATTGATCTGAAGAGGTGTAGCCCCACATCGAATTGCTTTCTACTGGGCCCTCAAGGCTAATTTCGTTATCTTTTCGCTCAGATCTAACTCTCTTCACATGATTACCATTAGTCGCTTTACCGTCGAGTTCAACCCATTGACCGTTGACATTCGATAGGCTGATACCATCATCAAATTCCGTATTAACATCAATAACAAAGGTAATGCCATTTATGCGTAACGTGGTGCCGTCATAACTAGCCTCACCTTCAACATTAAATTCCAAGTTATCCGGAACACTGACCTGATCTTGGAAATCAACTCGCGTTGCAAAAAGCTTATTCTCAAGCTCGATCAAGTCAACTTCGACGATTGCGCCAACGGCCAAGTTTGCTCGAGTCCCATCATCAAAAGAAGTATTGCCATTGGTATGAACTCGGACATTCCCTCCGATATCAAAGCTAGTGAGATCTGGGCTTACCCAGGTAATGATCCCTTCAAGCTCGGTATTACGTACATCATCACTATCTCGGATATCAATCGTTGAAGCAACAAACTGACTTCCGTCAAACTGACCGTACACTTCAACCCACAGTCCATCGGCTAAAGATCTGCTGTCTTCAATCGCGGCGTTGGCGTAATCGACCGAGACAGTGGCTAGCGTGAACACACTTTGAGATGTATCCAACCCAGATATTGCCCCTTCAATTTCAGCCGTTGTTTGAGGATCAACAAGAGTAACGGCAGTGATCTTCCAACTATCATCGGGCTCAACCAGACCATACAACATCACCCAATCACCGATATTAAATTCAACACCGGGATAGTCGTAACTAATACCATTAACTGAAAGGCTATTATCAGAAACAGCTGTCACCTGACCAGTTGCTGCAGGTTGCAGATAAACTTGTTGGGCTTGGTTATTCTGGTACTCAACCTCAACCTGCATCCCTTGCTCAAGCTCATCAAAGCTATAGCTACTGTCATCATAAGTAATCGCAGCTTGTGAGCCATCAAGTTGATGTTTATTTATCGTGAAGGTTTCATCAGGATATGAAACAGAATCTACCGTACCGATTGTTCGTGCAAGTGGTGAGCTATCAACGATATCACTCCCACTATCAGATGAACTTGAATCGGAATCACCACCACAACCTGTGACCCCGAAGGACAATCCTATCGCTATAGAAAGCAAGCTTAGACTTCTCATAAAGTTACCTATAACCAACTCTTGTCCTTGGATATAATTCCTTAGTTTGAATTTATAGCCATACAACAGGCCTTGTTATTTTATTTCTGGCCATCGACATATTGATTTTAATTATAGAGTCCACCGACCTAAAACCTGCCTCAATACTAATAATCTCTGCCTTCTTATCCAAACCAAAAATGTAAGCAAAGCCAGACAGCAAAAACGATCATTTGGTAACGGTTACACTTCTTTTCTCCTTGATTTTTAATAAATATAGTAAGTCGCACTGATTTTCACTGCAATATGATTGCACCCGTTACACAGTCGGTGTTTAATAGGCAGCAAGTTTGATTTGAGCTAGGATGTGTAGCCATGGCTACGATTAAGGATGTGGCCAAACTGGCCGGTGTTTCCGTTGCAACGGTATCACGCGTGATCAATAAATCACCCAAGGCCAGTAAGGCCTCAATTTCATCAGTGACACAGGCGATGAAAGAGCTTGGCTATCGTCCCAATGCCAATGCCAGAGCCTTGGTTAACCAATCCACCAATACAATTGGCGTAGTTGTCGGCGATGTCTCTGATCCCTTCTTTGGCTCCATGTTAAAAGCCATTGACCAGATAGCACGGCAAAACGGCAAGCAAACCCTGATCGGCAATGGCTATCACAACGCCACGACCGAAAAAGAAGCCATTGAACTACTCATCAACAGCCGTTGTGAATCACTAATCATTCACAGCAAAGGCCTGAGTAATCAAGAGCTGATTGATTTTGCCAATGAGGTGCCGGGAATGGTGGTTATCAACCGCTATATTCCTGAAATAGCCCATCGCTGTATTGCACTCGATAACCATAAGGGCTCATATCTCGCGACTGAATACCTGATCAAGAACGGCCACCAGCATATCGGTTACGCCTGCTCAAACCATGACATTGAAGATACCGAGCAGCGCCTCGCCGGATACCTCGATGCACTGCGGGCTTATAACCTACCGACCGATAACAGCTACATTGAATACAGCTCACCCGATGAAGCCGGTGGTGAGCATGCGATGATGAATCTACTCTCCAAAAATCTGCCAATTACGGCGGTTGCCGCTTACAACGACAACATGGCCGCAGGGTGTTTATCGGTACTGGAAGAAAACGGCCTTACCCCACCACAAGATATCTCTCTGATCGGTTTCGATGATGGTATCATCGCAAAATATTTGAGCCCGAAACTAACCACAGTTCGTTACCCGATCAACATCATGGCAGAGCAAGCAGCGAACCTATCGTTGTCATTGGCCAAAGGTGATGAAAACAAGGCGTGTACCCGGATGTTTGTCCCTACCCTCGTACGACGCTTGTCCGTCACCCAGAAGTAACGCGATCACAACGATCGAAAAGCAATAAGAGGAATGTATGCTTAATCTCGACAAACAGTTGGCTTTTATTAATGAATTGGATCGCCTAAAAGCGGTCTACCGCAAAACCATGGTAAAGCCAGATAACAATCGCCAGGAAAACAGTGCGGAGCACAGCTGGCACATTGCTCTTATGGCACAAGTACTAAAGGACTATATCGAAGAGCCTGTCGATGTGAATCGCGCAGTCATGATGCTACTCATCCATGACATCGTTGAGATTGATGCTGGTGATACTTTTGCTTTTGCCGAGCAACATGAACTAGACGGCCAAGAAGAAAAAGAAGTGGCTGCAGCCAACCGTTTGTTTGGACTACTACCAGAAGCGCAGTTCAACGAAATGAAATCGCTATGGCTGGAATTTGAACAAGCTGAAACCGCTGATGCCCGCTTTGCCAAAGCGATGGATCGCATTTTGCCGTTGATCCAGAACATGTCCAACGGTGGTGGTAGCTGGGTAAAGCACACAGTAACCAAACAGCAAGTCCTAAACCGTAATGCGTACCTAGAAAAAGTGACGCCTAAACTATGGCAATACGCTTGCGAACAAATAAATTTAGCCGTTAAAAATGGCTGGCTGATCGACAACTAACCGTTGTTATCACTAGCATATAAAAAAGGCCAAAAGACACCTAATTGTCTTTCGGCCTTTTTATTACGGTAATATTAATAGTAACAAAAATACGGCCATGCTCATCAGTAGTAAAAGAGCCGGTACCAGGCGCATTGGTAGTAATTGTCACGTTACTAACTGGGGTGCCATTATCACTCACTTTTACCCAGGCTCCCTCGTTTTGTGGTGTTACATCAAGGTTTAAATAGGCCATCACTGGTGAGCTTAGTAATACCGCCGCAGTCATCATAGTACCTGTAAATTTAAGCATCATTTTCTCCATTTGAAGATTCGTTTAGGTTCGGAGTTAAATTTAGCGAGAACACTAAGATAAATAAACATTGAGAATTAACCATGTCGTTAGAATTATTCGAACATGATTTTTCGCCCTGATAATGATTCACTATTGAGAATCATATAACTTAATAACATCGTAATTTACTGATAGCTGTTGATTTAATGCGTAATAATTACAAAATATAAATAACAACTCATATAAGCCGATCAATCGTTCAACGATATCAATTCCGTATTAGAACAATAAATGATTAGAAATAATAAAACCCATGAATTACTATGGGTTTATAACGAGACTATTGCGAGAATATCTTCCTAATCTAATTGCTTACCATTGGACTGGATGACTTTCTGATACCAGTAGAAACTGTCTTTTTTATAACGCTTTAGTTCTTTCTCGCTCTCTTCGTCACGGTCTACATAAATAAAACCGTAGCGCTTAGCGTAACCATTTAGCCAGCTAAAGAGATCTTGGCAAGACCATGTACAGTAACCGATAACCTCACAGCCATCGTCAATAGCATCTGAAATCGCCTCAACATGGCGACGAAGAAAGTTGATTCGGTAATCATCGTGTACCTTACCTTCTTGCGTCAACGTATCGAAAGCCCCAAGGCCGTTCTCACTGATGAGAATAGGAAGCTCATAGCGAGAGGTAATTCGGCGCAGTGCAACACGCAGACCGTTTGGGTCAATCGCCCAGTTCCAATCCGTCATATCCAAGTATTCATTATCAACGCGAGCAAATAGCTTATCGGTAGGAATGTCACTGATTTCAGAAACAACTGATACTTGAGAAGCATTCCCTGTTTGCGCGGTGCTTTGTTTATTCCCTGCAGCAACAAAAGTCGCAGACTGATAGTAATTCAAGCCCATGAAGTCACATACACCCGCCGCTAACAGCTCTTTATCTCCCGGCTGGAAGTCGATATGGATGTTCAATGTTTCCAACCGCTTCAAAGCAATTTTCGGATAGCGGCCTTTGGCATACACATCCATCCAGAACAGATCTTGCAACTCTTGTGCATCTTCTGCAGCGATGACATCTTCAGGTTTCGCTGACTGCGCATAAGCTGGGCTATAGGCAAAGCTAGCACCAATTTGGGCCTCGATACCCATTTCACGGAATTTCTTCACTGCACTAGCATTCGCGAGGTTGGCTATATGATTAGCATTAATAAAACGCTGGAAGTCAGACACTTTCGGTGGATGAATTGCTTGCAGGTAACCCAAACTTGTAAAGATGTTCTGTTCGTTAAGGCTGACCCAATATGGCACTTTGTCACCATATTCTTGGAATAGGACCTCGCAGTAACGGGTAAAGTCTTCAATGATTTCACGGCTCTCCCACCCTTGATAATCATCTTGTAGCGCCTGAGGTAGATCCCAGTGGTAAACCGTCAAAATTGGTGTTATGCCATTAGCAATCAGGGTATCGATAACTTTGTGATAGAACTCCACACCTTTCGGATTTACCGAACGGCCATCAGTCATGATACGCGGCCAAGACACCGAAAAACGGTATGCTTGCAGGCCCATTTCCTTCATCAAGGCAATGTCTTGTTCAAAGCGGTGATAGAAATCAATAGCCACTTCACCTGTGGTATTTTTGAAGGTGTTACCCGGTACCCGGGAGTACACGTCCCAAATGGAATCCCCCTTTCCATCGAGGTTTGCAGCTCCCTCAATCTGGTACGCTGCCGATGCACTTCCCCACAAAAACTCATCTTGAAAACTCATATTTCACCCTATGATCTACCCTGCAATCCACTTTCGTGGCCTAGGTCATGACTGTTAAATGTATCCACTATGCAAAAAAACGCCCTTGCGATTTGTTGCAAACAGCGTCGATAGCGAAACACTAAACAAAACCATATGGTTTTACACCAAATCGAGACCCAAAGTTAGATGTTAATCACACTCAGTGCGTTTTTGGGCGCTGCCATCAAAGCAAATTTAAGGTATTCTGCTCTTCCACCCTAAACAGATATAGAACAGTAATGAGCAAATATCAGGCTATCTATCAGCAACTTAAAGCTCGCATTCAATCTGGTGAATACAGCCCTAGTGAGAAACTGCCTGAAGGCAAAAAACTCGCCGCCGAGTTTGACTGCAGTGAAATCACATTGAAGAAAGCGATGGATATTCTGGTGAAAGAAGGAATGGTTGTACGAAAAAGAGGGGCCGGTTCATTCATTAAAAGCACACCGCCACAACAACCAGACAGCCACTTACTAGGAACCAAGTTACGTTACGAAGGCACGGGGAAGAAAGTCGCTACGGAGGTAAAGCAATTTCGAATTGTCGAAGCCAACCATGAAACTTCCGAGCTCGTTTGTGGGGCTATCGGTGATCATCTATATGAAATCACCAGGGTACGTTCAATCGATGACCAGCCAACCATCATTGAATATACTTATATGCCAGCTGCCGTTGTGCAGGGGTTAACTTTGGAGCAAGCTGAAGATTCAATCTATGGCTATATCACGAACACCCTAAACCAAGGGATCCACAGTGCTAATCTGACGATAACTATAGATAAGGCTAACCACCAAGAAAGCCAATGGTTAATTATTCCTGAAGGTGAGCATTTAGTGAACGTATCGCAGCGCGCTTACTTGGATAACGGACAACTTTTTGAGTATTCCGTTGCCAAACACACTTGCGAATCTTTCAAGCTGTCAACGACCTATGTGAAATCGCTGCAGTTGAAGTAGTTGATATAGCGCCCAACGGTACTGTTACGACGAGGCGCTTCCCCCGTGACTTCAAGGTAGACGACGAATGTTGATAAGCAAACGTCAGATTACCGAATAGCCACTCACATCCAACATTCAGCCCATGATGCTCAAGGGACGATAGAGCAGCCTAGTCGCTACATTCCAGCAATCTATTGGCTGGTTTACCTTCTCGCCAAACGAACCTTTAAGGTTTGGCCTCCAAATGAATCAAGCCCTGAATTTTGCTGGGCTTCTTATTTCGTGCGTTAGTAGTCATTATGCGAAACACTTAATACCCAAAATTATGCGTTAATGACCAAGATCAATTAATTGCAAATCAGTTGGCCGTATGTTGGATACATGTTAATCAAAAAGGACGAACGTATATGGAGCTTATTCAAGACCCAAGATGTTATACCGACATCTGTATAGACGGAAAATGGTTTCACCATGACCACTGCACCGATACAGCCTACATGCTTTGGGGCGGCACTACCCCTCACATACAATTAGACAAAACACCAAAAACCGAAAACGAACTCATTGACCTTCTCAATCATGCTAATCGCGGTTAAGATCCATCAAGAGAATGACTTATTACCTAATACAGCTGGTACTCAAATAAAAGTACCAGCTTGTACCATTAACAACCAAATGTTCGCTTATTCATTACTAATAAATCGCTTTCCTAGCCTCGTGAAAACGAAGTAAATAGGGACATAAATAACAAGTAATATCAATGTATCGACTAGGAAGTGTAGCTCTTTCGCCCCCAAGAAAGCGCCAACACAGAAGTTCTTAGCCGTTATTGCACAAAAAACCGACACAAAAGTGACAATAAAAGTCATCGTATTTTTTTTCATTCTTCAACCAATTACACATCCCACATATCTTTGCGGGAGTATACCGCTTGCTAAAGAAAATCGCACAATGTTGAGCCGAACGTATGACGTACATCGCGACTTCGCTAACTCTCCATGTCCAAAAAAAGCCCACTCACTTGAGCAGGCGAACCCCAATTTAAACAAAAGAAAACAACTAAAAAGTAAAACGGTAACCTGTGTAATGGGCATAGGTTTGATTTGGGCGTAAGATGCTCTCTCCCGGCCACTCTGGGTGGTTTGGTGCATCAGGCAGGTACTCGGTCTCTAAGCAAAAACCTTGATGAATACCATATACCCCTGACGTCCCCTTAATACCGGACAAAAAATTACCGGTATAGAGTTGTACCGCCGGCTTGGTCGTTTGCACCGTCATTGTTACTTTTTTATCCGGTGAAACAGCCTTGGCAAAATCTTGAATACCGTTTGCTAGTTCAGACGATAAAATGAAGGCATGGTCATACCCTTTTGCTAATAACTGCTCGGGATCGCTCAGCAAATCTTGTCCAATAGTCTTACTTTCACGAAAATCAAAACCCGTTTGTTCAACCGATTTCAATTCTCCAGTCGGGATCCCTACTTCAGACGTCGGCACAAAATAGTCAGCTTTGATCATTAATTCATGCTGCAAGCAATCTTCAATTGAAGCTTCACCAGCCAAGTTGAAGTAAGCATGGTTGGTCAAGTTCACCGGGCATGGTTGATCACAGTTTGCCTGATAGCTAATGGCAACCGTATTATCAGCCGTAAGTTCAAATGTGACTTTTGCTTCTAATCTGCCAGGAAAGCCTTGATCACCATCTTCTGAGACTATGCTTAGTTCCAGTTTTGAGTCGCTGTGCGAAATAACACTCCAACGACGTTTATCGAAGCCGTCAGGCCCACCATGCAAGGTGTTACCCGCTTGGTTGGTAGTAACTTGGGTTGTTTTCCCCTCGATGGTGAATTGACCATTCGCGATTCGGTTGGCATAACGCCCAACAGTGGCTCCCAAGTACGCACTTTGCGCCTGGTGATCGGCCAAGGTTGCACAGCCGAGTATCACTTCACGAACTTCGCGCTTCTCAGCGATGTCTCCACTCACAGGCACAGTACAACTTAACCAAGTTGCACCGATATCCATGAAGGTTGCGGTCATTCCCGATGCATTGATCAGGGTGAACAGATTGGCAGGGCGGCCATCATAGGCCACCTCCATGGTCATGGTTTCATGCAGCGCTAACACTTTATGAGGTAGTGTCATATTCATTCCTTATTTGAGTTATCTCAACTTAGGCAAGTGCGCCAGCACCAGCTTTTGCTTTACACACATAAATCGTTTCTTTTAGGCCAGTCTTCGCTTCATATTTTTCAGCAAGTACGGCTGCCACTTCATCAACCAATGCCGGTGGCACAATAGACACAATACAACCACCGAAACCACCGCCGGTCATACGTACCCCACCCTGATCGCCAATGACCTCTTTCACGATATCAACAATAAAATCAATTTCAGGGACAGTGATTTCAAAATCATCACGCATTGAAGCATGAGATTGTGCCATTAGCTCACCCATACGCTTCATATCGCCTTGGCTTAGAGCGATAGCCGCTTCTTCTGTACGGTCGTTTTCAGTGATCACGTGACGAGCACGTTTGGCAACCATTTCATCCAATTCCTCAACACGGGCGTTGAACTGCTCGATAGTAACGTCACGTAGCGCTTTCACACCGAAAATACGTGCCGCTTCTTCACATTGTTCGCGGCGAGTATTGTACTCACTGTCGACCAAACCACGTTTTTTATTAGAGTTGATAATCACTACTGCCATATCTTCCGGCATTGAAACCGCTTTGGTTTCTAGTGAACGGCAGTCAATTAGCAAGGCATGGTTTTGTTGACCTTCGGCAGAAATCAACTGATCCATGATGCCGCAGTTACAACCTACGAATTCGTTTTCTGCTTGCTGACCATTCAGTGCAATTTCCTGCTGGCTAATTTCAAGCGCGAATAGAGTCTTGAACGTTTGGCCAATGACCACTTCCAGTGCCGCTGATGAGCTCAAACCTGCGCCTTGTGGAACATTACCGCTTACCGCAATATCTGCACCTGTGAATTCGTAACCACGCTCGCGTAGACACTTCACCACCCCTTTGATGTAGTTAATCCACATGCACTCTTCATCAAAAGTGATATCAGCCGTGAGATCAAACTCTTTGGTTTGGTTGTCATAATCAACAGAAACAACACGTACGATGTTGTCATCACGACGAGCAGCAGCAACAAACGCTTGATAATCGATCGCACACGGTAGTACAAAACCGTCATTATAATCAGTGTGTTCACCAATTAAATTTACACGGCCCGGCGCTTGGATCAGATGAGTCGCCTCGTAACCCAATACGGAAGAGAATGATGTATTAACAGCGTCAATAAGCAGTTGTGTTTTAGACATAATATATTCCTATCTTTCTGTTGGGTTACTTATTTATTATTTGAAGTAGTCATTTCACGGTAATGTACGTCACTAAGGGCACACAGTTTGTCTGCCGCCTGCTCTGCTGTCAGATCACGCTGACTTTCAGCAAGCATTTCATAGCCCACCATAAACTTACGCACGGTGGCAGAGCGAAGCAGTGGCGGATAGAACAGCGCATGTAACTGCCAATGATCTGTCGAAGTATCACCGTCTTTGAAGAACGGCGCATAATGCCAGCCCATAGAATAAGGGAAGGAGCACTTGAACAGGTTGTCGTAGCGACTGGTCAGTTTTTTGATCGCCACAGCCAGATCATCACGTTGTTCGTCAGTGAGATCATTCATACGACGAACATGGGTTTTCGGCATCAACATGGTTTCAAATGGCCATGCAGCCCAGTAAGGTACAACAGCAATCCAATGCTCTGTTTCAACCACTGTGCGTGAACCATCAGCCATTTCTGCTTTTGCATAATCCACTAGCAAGTTTGAGCCTTGCTGTTGGTAATAAGCGCGTAAGTTTTCGTCTTTGCGTGCAATTTCATTAGGTAAAAAGCTATTTGCCCAAATTTGACCATGTGGATGCGGCTGTGAACAGCCCATTGCTGAGCCTTTGTTTTCAAATGCCTGTACCCAAACGTATTTTTCACCTAACTCTTCAATTTGATCGTTCCAAGTATCAATAACTTTACGAATCATACCGACAGGAAGCTCAGGGAGAGTTTTGCTGTGATCCGGCGAAAAACAGATAACACGGCTCAAACCGCGTGCACTTTCACAGCGAAACAGAGGATTGCCTGACTCAGGCGCATCAGGCGTATCTTGAGTTAAGGCTGCATGGTCGTTATTGAACACATAAGTGTCAGCATAATCAGGGTTTTTGTCACCTGATACTCGGGTATTGGTCGGGCACAGAAAACACTCGCTGTCATACGTTTTGTCTTCCGCTAGCTCTGGGGTCTCATCAGCCCCCTGCCACGGACGCTTGGCTCGGTGTGGTGAGACCAGAATATATTGACCAGTCAAAGGATTGTAGCGACGGTGAGGGTGGTCTACGGGATTAAATTTTTGTTCAGACATTATATAAACTCGCAACTACAGGTTAACTGTAAAAAAATAAAAATAGGAACAGGCAAACATAGGAGGGAAAGCGCTGCCTGCGCCCCAAAATCATAGAGAGACTAATTAATAGCCGTTCGGGTTTTCCGACTGCCAGCGCCAAGTATCAGCAGCCATCGCAGTGACATCAAATTTCGCTTCCCAGCCTAGATCAACGCGTGCTTTTGCTGGATCAGCCCAACATTCTGCGATGTCACCAGGGCGGCGTGGACAGATTTTATAAGCGACATCATGGCCGCATGCATGACTAAAGGCATCAACCATCTCAAGTACACTGCTACCTTTACCTGTGCCGAGGTTGTAGATATGAAGGCCAGCCTTTTCACCCACAGCCCGCAAGGCTGCTATGTGACCATCGGCCAAGTCCATAACATGTATATAATCTCGAATTCCGGTACCATCTGGAGTTGGGTAGTCATTGCCAAAGACAGAAAGGTATTCGCGACGGCCTACCGCCACTTGAGCAATAAACGGCATCAAGTTATTAGGGATACCTTGCGGGTCTTCACCCATAGTGCCTGATGGATGAGCACCAACAGGGTTGAAATAACGCAACAGCGTTATGCTCATTTGTGGAACGGCGACCTGAATATCACGAAGACACTCTTCCACCATATATTTACTGCGGCCATATGGATTAGTCACTTGACCTGTAGGCGTCGTTTCTTTGATTGGGATCTCTTTAGGATCACCATAAACCGTTGCTGATGAGCTAAATACCAAGCTGTTTACCCCAGCCTGTTTCATAGCATCCACCAGCATCAATGTGCCATGAACATTGTTGTCGTAATATTCAAGTGGCTTTTCAACGGACTCACCCACCGCCTTCAAGCCAGCGAAGTGGATAACAGAGCGAATATCATTCTCAGAGAAGATCTGATCTAAAATCTCACGGTCACGGATGTCACCATGATAGAAAGCCGGCTTTGCCCCTGTCAGTGCTTCAACTCGCTCAAGCACAGCGTCTTTACTGTTGCAAAGGTTATCCAGAATGATTGGCTCAAGGCCTGATTCAATCATTTGTACACAGGTATGGCTGCCAATATAGCCCATACCACCAGTTACCAACACCTTCATCACTCTCTCCTAATTCACTGCCAATGACTCACTCAGATATAGTCACTTCAGAAATAGTCACTTCAGAAATAGTCACTTCAGAAATCACAACGTCTTGTTCCTAACTGCGGACAATTTTAACAACAAGCATAAAATGAAATCTGTGATCATCCCCACACAGTGTAAACGTTTCCACAAAATCTCACCACTATCGTCAGCATCCAAGCTATCAAAAAACAGAGAATAAGTGAGGCGCAAATCGAAAAAGACTAAAATACAAGCATTTAAATGTATATTTAGGCACCATATCAGATTCAATCTGCGAAATAGGCATCGAAGATAAGTGAAAACGATTAACTACAAGAGAAAGAGAGCGTCCTATTCGTATAAAAGTGACACAGCAGACAAATTTGTATATCCAAGCTATGCGTTACGATGAATATGTCTAGTTTTGCCTACTCTTATGCACCAACAGGTACAAAAAGACTATACTAACCATGTTGATATGCGTCATGGTGAAGTATGAAGACAGCGATAATACGGTTTTTACTCTTTTTTATTCCCCTACTGACTATTACGTCTGCGTCTATCTTTTATATCTACAATGAAGATTTAAACCAGCTCAACCAACGTATCCAAGATCGTGAAAATAGCCGTCACCAGTCTTCACTCCATATTACTCGCTTGCATTTCGCCCCAATTATTGAAGATTTGAGGTACTTAACAGAGAAAGCCAAAGAACTTTCAGAAACATCATTAGGTATAGAAAGGCAGCACGAGATTCTAACAGCCAGCTTCCAGCGCTTATCAACCACCCGTCACTATTACGATCAAGTTCGGCTTCTCAATGCCGAGGGCCAAGAAGTTATCCGGGTCAATAAAGTCGGTGAGACTGCAGCAGTCCTTCCTTCTAATCAGCTTCAAGACAAAAGCCAGCGCGACTATGTCAAGCAGGCGTTAAGGATCCAGCCAGGCAGATTCTATACATCCCAATTTGACTTAAACCAAGAAAATGGTCAAATCGAACTCCCTCATAAGCCTATGTTGCGCTTTGTCAGCCATTTCAAAATAAACGGACAAAGCTGGCTAATCACCCTCAATTACTTAGGGATTGACTACCTAGAAGAGCTAAAAGGTCAATACGGTTGGGATCACGTTCAAAACTGGTTGGTCAATAATCACGGACAATGGCTACTGGGGCCAACATCTGATAGCGCATGGCAATTCATGCCCTCCATCAACAAGCCCGAAGAGGAAGATTTCAACACCCGTTATCCACAGCTATGGCAAGACATAAACCTTAACGATTCGGGGCAGGTCATCATTGATGATCACCTCTATACTTTCACTCGTTTTTTTTCAGGTTCTGCTTTCAGTGGAGAAAACAGCTTCACCTTGCCTTTTCAAGGCTCAGATTTACCATGGACCATCATTTCACGCGTCAATATGACAGACGCGGTCACCGAGCTGGCTTTTACCCAAACGCGAATATTAAAGCTGGTTATCTTTACAGGGCTGATCATAAGCCTGGTATCAGGCTGCTTGGTGCTGGCTTGGCATTTATCTCAATTACTCAATGCGCAACGTAAGTTGACACTGAAGATTGAAGATACAGCCTTGCAGTATGCAACAGTATTACGTCATGTGTCCGACGGTTTAATAACTCTTGATCAAGACATGAAAATTGTCACTGCCAATAACGCAGCCATACAAATTCTATCCTTAGGTAATAAGGAAGTGATCGGCTGCACCTTGACAAAACTACTACCCGGTTCACAGTCCCGGCGGCAAGTCGAAGCGATTATAGAGCAACTCCATCAACTAAGAGAAAAAAAGCAGCCAACAATCAAAATCCGGCTGCAGTTTAACAACCTGAAAACAAAACATATAGAAATCATCGCAACCGAAACGACCTACAGCTCAAGCCGGGAGATTTTACTAAACCTACGAGATGTAACCTACTGGATTGAACGGGAAGAAAAACTCAAGAGTATGTCGCGGGCACTTGAGCAAAGTAATGATGCCATCATCATTACAGACCGCAGAGGCGTAGTGGAATATGTAAACCGCTCTTTCGAAAAGCATAACGGGATAACATCTAAAGATATTATCGGCAAACAGTCCAACGAACTGCTGAGAAACACACTCAATAACCTCAACGACGTCAAACATGTCCAAAAGCAGTTAAAAGAGGGTCATGTCATTGAGCGGGTTATTGCGCATAAGCAGGGTGATGAGCAAATCATATACGAAGAAAAAACCATTGCACCAATCCGAAATAGTCGCGGAAAGATCAGCCATTATATATCTACGGGTAAGGATATAACGGAACGTGTCTTATTTGAAAACCGCTTACATCGCTTGGTTCATTACGACTTATTAACTGAATTGCCAAACCGCACTTTACTGCAACAGCAACTCTGTGCGGCAGTGAAATGCAATAAGATTACAGGTGAGAATATCGCCCTTCTCTCATTGGATTTGGATTACTTCAAGCAGATTAATGACTCCTTAGGTCACGCTGTCGGTGATAAAGTGATCAAAACAACAGCCAAGCGTATCCACCACCTATTAAGAGAAACCGATTTCCTTGCAAGGCTCGGTGGTGATGAGTTCGCTATTTTACTGACACAAAGTGCCAAACTACAGAATGTCACCACTATAGCCACTCGCATTCTCAAGTATCTCTCTGCCCCACTGGTCATTGAAGGCAAAGAGTTATTTTTGACCGCGAGTATCGGAATTAGCGTCTTTCCTGATGATTCTGATGTGGCTGAAAATCTCAGCAAGTATGCAGATATCGCTCTATACAGAGCGAAAGAACAAGGTCGCAATCAGTTTTGCTTCTACACACAAGAAATGGGTGTTAACAGTATTCTGCAAATTCAATTAGAATCAGAACTTCGCCGAACAGTCGGTTCAGATCGCTATGAGTTTTTCTACCAACCCAAAGTCAATGCCAGTGATCATCGTGTATGCGGTGTAGAGGCATTGCTGCGTTGGCGTAATGAATACGGCGAGCATGAATCGCCGCTTAATATTATTCCTATTCTTGAGCGCTCGGGTGTCATTATCGAGGCAGGAGAATACCTGATAAAAAAAGCATGCCGACAATTAAAAGCGTGGCAATCCAATGATATTTATCTTAATTTTGCTATTAATATCTCAGCTCAACAGTTATTAAGCTCTAATATTGTCGAGACTATTGATAAGGCTATCATTCAAAGTGGTTGTGATCCGCAGTATCTCGAAGTAGAAATCACCGAGACCGTTATCATGTCAGATGTCGATACCGCTCTCGATAAATTAATTAAACTTGAAGCACTGGGTGTAAAGATTGCAATCGATGATTTTGGAACCGGCTACTCCTCGTTAGCTTACCTTAGCCGCTTCCCTATCCACATACTCAAAATTGATCGTGAGTTCATTAAAGATCTCCCCTGGAATAAAGATAACATTGCCATCACCCGCTCTATTGTAGAACTAGCACACAACCTAGATATGCAAGTTGTCGCTGAGGGTGTCGAAACTCAAGCTCAATGTGATTTTTTAACCAGTATCGGAGTAGAAGAATTCCAAGGGTACTTCTTCGGCCGTCCCCAGCCTGTTAATGAGTTTGAACAGCATTATCTTCATACTAATGAAAGTACTGTGTAAGCTTGAATGGCGCTTGCAGCGTAATTAGTACGCAGCAATCACCTAATTATTCGAATTCTTGGTCGCTATATAGATAAAACAGCAAAAAAATTGATCTCACACTGATTATATACGCTGTTTTATTAACCACCACTCCCAGTAAATCAATCAAAGCTGTAGTTTAAGAGAGTCCGTGATAAAAAAATTCAAAAAAATATTGATATAAAAGCACTCACAGAGGTGATTATTAAGCCTAATCACCCTATTTGCTTACAAAACAGTCGACAAATTTAGTGGTGTAACATATTAATTACAATACTTATTAGTTTATATATTCCGCCGTTTCCGTATAGATATTCATCGCTTCAGCATTAGCCTACTGATTTTAAAGCAGACATGTTTACGCCTTAAGACTTTTCTTATTTTTAAACCTTATTATCAACACAGAAGCACCAACATCATCAATGAGAACACATCAATAACAAAGCACACCATAGCTTTGCTTGTTAATATACATAAACACCAAAATCAAAACATAAACAACCAACCCGCAACCACGGGTCTACACTATTGAAGTTGAAATGGCAATATAGGCAGTCGCCATTTTAGGGGGTAAAATTAACGCCTAAAAAACAATGAAAAGACATAATCATGAATTCAGTTATACAAGTAAGCGAACTTGAGTCGTTTCTCATTGCGATTATTGTGCTTTTTCTTGGCTACTTCATTAATAGCAAAGTGAAGGCATTCCGGAAGTACAATATTCCAGAGCCTATTGTTGGCGGGTTGATTGTTGCCATACTAATTGCAATTTTACATGCTCAAGGTATCGACATTACCTTCAAGCTAAGCCTGAAAGACACATTAATGCAGATGTTCTTTGCTACGGTTGGCTTGGCGGCAAGCTTTAAGCTGTTGGCCAAAGGTGGCTCGCGGGTTTTCTTATTCCTTGCAATCGCAACGCTGTACATCATTATCCAAAATGCGGTCGGTGTTAGCCTAAGCACCATGCTTGGTCTCGATCCCCTGATTGGACTAATGGTGGGCTCTATAACCCTATCGGGCGGACACGGTACAGGCGCGGCTTGGTCACAGACCTTTGCAGATATCTATGGCCTGCATACCCTCGAGCTCTCTATGGCCGCCGCCACATTTGGTTTGGTCATGGGTGGTATCATCGGTGGGCCGATTGCACAGCGTCTAATCTCCAAGTTCTCGCTAAAGTCTGAATTTGGTGCCGGTGAAAAACACCATATCGAGCATCCTGACTTAGTAACATACAGTGATAACGAAGAAGATCGCATTACCGGCAAGAACACTATTGAAGTACTCTTTATCTTGCTAATTTGTGTTGCCGGCGCTGCGCACGTCAAAGAGCTAGTCGACAGCTTTGGCATCAACTGGCTACGTATCCCTGACTTTGTATACGCCCTTTTTATTGGTGTTTTCATTACCAACGTTTGTGAGACCACCAAAGTCTACAAGATCAATAATGAAACCGTCGATGCACTGGGTACAATTTCGCTGTCACTGTTCTTAGCGATGGCGCTAATGAGTCTTCAGTTGTGGGAGTTGCTCGGCCTTGCCTTACCTATGATTGTGATTTTATCGGTACAAACAATCACGCTGGCAGCGTTTGCTTACTTTGTCACTTTCCGTTTGATGGGTAAAACCTATGATGCCGCGGTTATTGCGGGTGGTCACTGTGGTTTTGGCATGGGGGCAACACCGACTGCGGTAATGAACATGGGTGCGCTTGTTTCACGAAATGGTCCATCACCACAAGCATTCATGGTCGTACCAATTGTCGGGGCTTTCTTTATCGACATTGCCAACCTGATCGTACTGCAGACCTATATCAGTTTCATTCAGTAAACTCCCTTCTTGCCGGGCCTAACAGGCCCGGCTTTGCCGTTCGGCATCTCCAAGCTATTATTAATTTATCGGCCTCTCTTTTTACCGCAAGCTTCTGTGGTATGAACGTTGAATCTGTACCTATCGTCAAATTCGGTAGGATCGTAAAGAGCGTGGGAGTATTACTATGTTAGGTGAAAATCATGCACTATTTATCGAGTACCCAGAGCATCAAGATAGAATTCAGGAATTAAAACAATCCGACAACGGCTTCAAGCAAATGGCTGACCGTTACCACCAACTAGATCATAAAATTAGAGGCCTTGAAGGCAACAACATTCCCACCGACGATCGCCACTTCACACAGCTGAAATTAGAACGTGTCCAACTGAAAGATAAAATCTACAGCATTCTGTCACACTGATCCTGCATGGTTCGCATTGTTTATGATGTTCACTTCACTGCTTTGCAAGCGGTGAAGTGAACATAAATTCACACTTTCCCGTCAATATGAAATGCCTCGCAAAAATGTACATAAGCTATTGAATAAAAGACAAAAGCAATATTAACGGCATGTAAACAGATAAAATCACCACAGAAACATTTGTAACTAGATATTTCTAGTGGTTTCCTATTCAAAAAATATTGTTAAAATCCGCGCACCTTTAGTGACAATCAACTTTTGTTAATAAAGACAAAAAAATTTTGAGCACAGTATGCAAGCCATACTGTTTCCCTTGTAGTGACGAGAAAACAATGACTAAATTCGATAAAGCAAAGCAGATCCTGCTGGCAGGCTTCTGTATCAACCTATGTATGGGCATCCTGTATGCTTGGAGTGTATTCAAGCAAGCGCTCGTTCTAGATATGGGCTGGTCGGATGCAGATGCTTCTATGCCATACTCAGTTGCTGTAATTACTTTTGCTCTATCTCTTTTGGTAGCTGGTGTACTTCAAGACCGCATGGGCCCGCGTAAGATCCTTATCTTGGGTACGGTTCTTGTCGGTTCAGGCATGATCATTTCTAGCTTTGCCACCACCCCGCTATTGCTTCTTATCACTTTCGGTCTAATGACTGGTGCCGGTATCGGCTTCGGCTATGCATGCCTTGCTCCTTCTGCAATGAAGTGGTTCCACCCTTCTAAGAAAGGCTTGGTGAACGGTTTAATCGCCGCTGGCTTTGGTCTAGCTGCGGTATATCTTGCACCGTTAACATCTCTGCTAATTGACTCTTTTGGCATCAGCAACAGCTTCCTGATCCTAGGCGTGGCGATCCTGCTTATTGCCGTTCCACTGGCAAGCACTATCACCAACCCGCCTGAAGGCTACAAACCACAGGTTCCTGCAAACTACAAAGCGAAAGCAGGTAAGCCGGTAGACATCCAGTGGCGTGCAATGCTGAAAACGCCACAGTTCTACTCACTGTGGGTAATGTTCGCTCTTGCGTCATCTGCAGGCTTAATGGTTATCGGTAATATCACTCTGATTGCTTCACAGCAGGCAAACATTACTGAAGCCGCTTTCCTGGTTGTTGTTCTGTCTATCTTCAACTCAGGTGGCCGTGTTGTTGCCGGTATGCTGGCTGACAAAATTGGTGGCCTACGTACACTGACTATCGCCTTCATTATGCAGGGTATCAACATGGCACTGTTTGCTAGCTTTGACTCTAGCTTCACGCTAATGATTGGTGCAGCGCTTGCTGGTGTTGGTTACGGTACATTACTTGCGGTATTCCCAACGCTAACCGCTGAGTTCTACGGCCTGAAAAACTATGGCGCAAACTTCGGTGTGCTATACACCGCATGGGGTGTTAGTGGCTTCATCGGTTCTGCCATCACAGCTATCGCTATGGGCGCTTCTGGCAACTACACCCTTGCATACTCGATCTGTGCGGTAATGCTGGCATTTAACGTATTGCTTTCTGTTATCACCAAGCCTGTTGATGCAGAAGCACTCGAGAAGAAATTGGCAAAAGCCTAAAAATCTATATATACGATCATAAATAAGCACAGCATCGCTGTGCTTTTTCTTTTTTCTTCTCATTCAAGATTTCACATTCCCCCTTTCAAGATTAATTCCACGTCTTTGTATAAAATATTAATTGTGCAAACTTAACACCTCTGTTCAGTTATTTAGCTATTTGAACCATATCTTTCTGTATTGACTATATTTTTCCTCTCAATTTACTCATTACAGTAATTCACATATCGCTTGGACTTCCTTGTTGTTTCATTTGTGTAGATTTGAGAAATGTATCATTTTTATGCGCTATTCTAATTTATGGCTTTCCACCTCCTCCAAAGTATTAGTGCAATTTTTTTGATCTTTCTTGTTTTCACAAAAGTGATAATTAAGACCTCAAATTTCGCCCATCTTTATTGCACGAGAACTTCTCGTACATAAAAGCAACATTTCGCAATGGACGTTAGGGGTGAGTGATGAACAACAAAACGTTATATAAACGTCATCGACTAACAGCCTTAGTAACTGCATCATTATTAGGGTTGGCATCTGGTATCGCCAGTGTAAATGCCGAAGATGACGTCGAAGCACCTGATTTTTCAGGCTTAGGCTCTTTAAAAGGCATAAAGCCGGCGCCTGTACCAGGGCTCGATGAATACGTAAAAGATGAAAAAGCGGCAATTAAACTCGGTAAGGCCTTGTTCTGGGACATGCAAGCAGGTAGCCAAGGGCAATCGTGTGCAAGCTGTCACTACAGTGCAGGGGCTGATAACCGAACCAAAAACCAAATCAGTCCGGGACTGAACAATGTTGACCCGGCCAAACGTGAAATTTTCGATCCTACACGAACCGGGGTTGGTGGGCCAAACTACACCTTGGTACCTGAAGATTTCCCATTCCGAGTCTATGCCGATCCTGACGATCGTGACTCAGAGGTCTTGTTCGATACCGATGATGTCGTATCCTCACAAGGCGTATTTGCCGCGGTATTTGATGAACTCTATGGCGGTAGCTACGGGGAGCCTAAGTTCTCTGACCGTAGAGAATCCTGTGAAACGGTTAAAGACATCTTCCACGTAGGCGGTGTAACCACACGCCGAGTAGAACCACGTAACACGCCGACCGTTATCAATGCCATTTTCAACTTCCGAAACTTCTGGGATGGTCGTGCCAACAACACCTTCAACGGGGTTGACCCCTTTGGGCGTCGTAACGTTGATGCTAAGGTTGTTCACTACGACCCATACACTGATTATGTCAGCTTGAAAAAAGTGGACCTGATCAACTCCAGTGCGGCATCACAGGCCGTTGGTCCTCCGGGCAGTGCCTTCGAGATGACTTGTGCCGATAAAGCCTTCAAAGATATGGGTAAAAAACTCCTTCACTTGAAAGCACTTGGTTTGCAACAAGTTGATAGAACGGATAGTGAACTGGGTTATGTCTCTAGCTATCCAAACAAAGGGCTTCATGTCACCTACCGCGAGATGATTGAAGATGCCTTCAACATCGAGTACTGGGGCTCAGACGAAGACTTTGATGGCTACAGCCAGATGGAAGAGAACTTTAGTCTATTCTGGGGCTTGGCTATCCAGCTCTACGAAAAAACCTTGATCTCTGATGATTCACGCTTCGACCGTTATATGGACGGTGATGACTATGCACTTACCGATCTTGAGAAACATGGTATGGAAGTGTTTGTCGGAAAAGGAAGCTGTGTAAACTGTCACAGTGGTCCGGAGTTCTCCAAAGCCATGACCCACCTGATTGCTGAAGAGCAAGAAGAAGGTTTGGTAGAGCGAATGCATATGGGCGACGGGAATACATCACTTTATGACAATGGCTTCTACAACATAGGTGTAACACCAACAAAAGAAGACATTGGTCTAGGTGGTAGAGACCCGTGGGATAACCCTCTTTCACACACTGAGCAGTACATCGACAAGTTACTTGGTAACAATGCACCAGATAACTTCGAGGTTGACCCTTGTACCTTTGAGGCTTTGGTGTTTGAAGAAGATCCATGTAATTCAAACCGTCAAACTAGAAAGATCACACGCCGTGTTGAAAATGGCAAAGAGCGTACCGCCGTACATGGTGCATTTAAGACCCCAACCCTTCGTAACGTAGAGTTAACTGGTCCTTTCATGCATAACGGTAGTATGGCAACGCTTGAGCAAGTGGTTGAGTTCTATAACCGTGGTGGTAACCGTACCAGTGAAGGGAATGGTGATTCATCTGGCTTTGATGGCATCTCTTCAAACCTCGACCCAGATATTCGAAGCCTCGATTTGACGGATTACGAGAAAAAAGCACTGGTTGCCTTCTTGAAGTCTCTAACGGATGAGCGTGTACGTGAAGAGAAAGCACCATTCGACCACCCTCAGCTGTTCATTCCAAATGGCGCGGTTGGCGATGAGTTCGCAGTTGTACAGAAGTTCAACGACATTACCGCAGAGGAAGACTGGCTAGAAATCCCAATGGTTGGTGCTTATGGCCGTCCAGCTAAAGGCCTAGAACCTATCAAGCCTTTCCTCAATGGTGTTAACTCTGGTGGCGATGCGCCGAACTACCTAGAAGCAAAAGATGACGTCGTGTCTGCGAAATATGGCCGCACAACCGTTATCAAGCTACTGGATAACGACGTTGCCGGTGACTATGGCATCGACCCAAGCAGTATTGTGATTCACAATGCACCTAGCCGTACTGAATGCCGTTACTACATTCACAGCGATGGTAGCATTTCTATCACACCGCTTCGCGACTACAACATGAATATGACTTACACCGTCAAAGACAGTGAAGGCCATGAGTCAAATGTAGCAACCGTGGAGATCAATGTTTACCGCTAAGTAGCTCATTAACATAGATATAACATCAAGCCCCGCCCTGTGCGGGGCTTTCATTCTTTAGCCACTTCGAGCGTACTCCCCCGTATATCCTGCCCATTGAAATGTTAATGACTTATTAACTAGAACTATTTCAAACTGTTTCTATACTGAATAGTGACACAAAAACAGACAGTTATTTTTTATGGCTGAAAGAAAGTGCTTATTAGATTGCTAAATCATGGGGCACCCTTTTAAAGATAACTGCTAGTAATGGCGATAAGAAGCGTCAATGTCTCATGAGAAGAAATAACAGGACGTAATTATGAAGCGAACCTTTACCTCTACCTTGGCAGTATCTACTCTGGCTCTCATTCTTAATGGCTGTGATAGCAGTGGTAGCAGCCAAGACAAAGAAATGATCCAATCGCTACAAGACAAAGTCGAAACACTTGAGCAGCAGCTGGCTCAAGCTTCAGGTGGTGCCGTTACTGCCGTTGAGTCAGGAACTGAAGAACTCAAAGCGAAAATTGCTGAACTTGAAAATCAACTTGCGGGCAAGTCTGATGGTAGTGCACCAGCAACTTCAGCGAGTTCTGACACACTCGCCCAAATTCAAAAGCAGGGCTATATCCAATGTGGTGTGACGACGGGTTTACCTGGCTTCTCAAACCCGAATGAAAAAGGCGAATGGGAGGGTATTGATGTTGAGTTTTGTCAAGCCGTTGCCGCCGCAACGCTCGGTGATAAAACCAAGGTGAAATATATTCCACTGACCGCCAAAGAGCGTTTCACAGCCCTTCAGTCTGGTGAGATAGACCTGCTATCCCGCAATACAACTTGGACACTTCATCGTGATACCGCACTGGGGATAAACTTTGCTGGTGTTAACTATTACGACGGCCAAGGATTCATGATCAAAAAAGAGCTCAAGGTAGAGAGCGCTAGAGAGCTCGACGGTGCTGCGGTCTGTGTTCAGTCTGGTACTACCACAGAGCTTAATCTGGCCGATTACTTTCGCTATCGTGAAATGAAGTACACCCCTGTAGTCTTCGATACAGCCGCTCAAACAGTCAAAGGCTTTGAAGCTGGCCGCTGTGATGTGCTCACCACCGATCAATCAGGACTTTACGCCCTGCGCTTGAATCTACAAGATCCATCATCGGCAGTCGTGCTGCCAGAGATTATCTCAAAAGAACCTTTAGGCCCGGCAGTCCGTCAGGGCGATGATCAGTGGTTTAATATTGTGAAGTGGACACTCAATGCCATGATCCATGCTGAAGAGTTAGGTGTGTCCTCCCACAATATTGACGATATGAATAAATCAAATGATCCTAATATCCGCCGCCTTATGGGTCTCGATGGCCCCAAAGGCAAAGGACTTGGGCTCAATGATGATTGGGCATATCAGGTTATCAAGCAAGTCGGCAACTACGGTGAAAGCTTTGAACGTACTGTCGGCATGAGTTCCCCGCTTGAAATTAAACGCGGACTTAACGCGCTATGGACTGACGGTGGTATGCAATATGCTCCACCCATTCGCTAACCGCTCTGATTCAAATAACAGTTATTAGCGGTCAAAGGTGGAGAGATCCCTTCTCCACCTTTCAAAACCTTCCGACACAGGATCACCGACACAGGATGTGACGTTTTGGCAGCGAACAAATCTAACCTAATATATAACCCTACTTTTCGTGCAGTGTTGTTTCAAGCACTTGCCGCTGCAGCGTTGTTCTTTTTTATTTACTCCATAATCAACAATGCATTGGTCAATTTGGAGCAACGTGGGATTGCAACGGGGTTTGGCTTCCTCACAGAACAAGCGGGATTCGGTATAGGATTGAGTCTGATTGATTACGATGAAACCTATAGTTATGGCCGTACCTTCTTTGTCGGCTTGCTCAATACCGCTCTGGTCTCTGTATTAGGTATTTTTCTTGCCACTATTATTGGGTTCCTTATCGGTATCGCTCGGCTTTCTTCCAATTGGTTGGTTAGCCGTTTTGCGGCAGTTTATATCGAGACGTTTCGCAATATTCCCCTGTTACTGCAAATCTTCTTTTGGTATTTCGCTGTATTACAAGCGCTCCCCTCTCCCCGTAACAGCATTAGCCTCGGCGAAAGTGTCTACCTCAATGTTCGAGGTTTGTATTTTTCCAAACCCGTTTTTGAGCAAAATGCCTACTGGATAGGTCTTGCTCTTCTCACAGCGATAGTACTGAGTATTGGCTACACAATTTATGCAAAGCGAAAACAGCAAGCGACAGGCAAGCAATCACCGATCCTTTGGGTGTCAATTAGCCTGCTTGTTATCCTCCCGACAATCGGTTACTTCGCCAGTGGACAACCCATTCATATGGAGGCCCCTGAACTGAAAGGCTTTAACTTCAGAGGGGGGATCAGCATCATTCCCGAGCTAGCCGCTTTATTGCTTGCCTTGAGTGTCTACACTGCATCTTTCATCGCTGAAATAGTTCGTGCCGGTATTAATGCTGTCAGTCACGGACAGACAGAAGCCGCCTTATCGCTTGGCCTCCCACAAGGCAAAAACCTGCGCTTGGTGGTCATTCCACAAGCTTTACGCATTATTATTCCTCCGTTGACCAGCCAATACCTCAACTTGACCAAAAACTCCTCCTTGGCAATGGCTATCGGTTATCCGGATCTCGTGTCAGTTTTTGCTGGTACCACACTCAACCAAACCGGACAGGCTATCGAAATCATTGCCATGACCATGGCCGTTTACCTTGCTCTGAGCCTACTGACTTCATTGATAATGAATATCTATAACCGCAAAGTTGCGCTGGTCGAGCACTAGGAGGACGAGGCAATGCATCAACACCAATTTCGCCCAGACTTACCTCCACCGGCCAACACTGTTGGTATCATCGGCTGGTTACACAAAAACCTGTTTTCCAATGCCATTAACACATGCCTAACGCTTGTTCTGGGCTATTTCGCTATCGTGGCACTTTGGAACATCGTTGATTGGGCCTTTCTCAATGCTGATTGGGTCGGCACAACTCGAGACGACTGCCAACGAAACGGAGCTTGCTGGGTGTTTATTTCGGTTCGGTTCGAACAGTTTATGTTTGGTTTTTACCCGCAAGAAGAACTTTGGCGGCCCCAGCTTTTTTACTTCACCCTGGCGATATTGATTACGCTACTGGCCTATGAAAAGACACCAGGTCGCACATGGATATGGTTGTTCTTCGTCAATATGTACCCTTTCATTATTGCCGGTTTACTCTATGGCGGGATTTTCGGATTACCGGTCGTTGAAACCCACCTTTGGGGCGGCTTGCTGATCACGTTAATCATTGCCATTGTCGGCATTGTCGTGTCGTTACCAATTGGTATCGCACTGGCATTGGGGAGACGCTCGAATATGCCGGTGATCCGTAGCCTCTGCACCGTGTATATCGAAGTATGGCGCGGCGTACCGCTTATCACCGTTCTATTTATGGCTTCCGTAATGCTTCCGCTATTCCTCAGCGCCGAAACAGAGACCAACAAACTGTTCCGGGCGCTGATTGGGGTTGTTTTGTTCAGTGCTGCCTACATGGCAGAAGTCGTTCGCGGCGGCCTGCAAGCCATTTCATCAGGGCAATATGAAGCGGCAGATGCACTCGGTCTAAACTATTGGAAGAAAATGTACCTGATAGTATTACCTCAAGCACTCAAGATCAGTATTCCTGCCATTGTTAACACTTTTATCGGACTGTTTAAAGACACCAGCTTGGTGCTGATTATCGGCATGTTTGATGTGCTTGGCATCGGTCAGGCGGCCAATACAGACCCTAGATGGCTGGGTTTTGCCACGGAAAGCTACATCTTTGTTGCACTCGTATTCTGGGTGTTTTGCTTTGGTATGTCGAGATACAGCATATATTTGGAAAACAAACTTCATACCGGTCATAAACGGTAAGTCATCAAGAAGGATTTAGTATGACAGACAGCACGGTAAGCAAGGGCAATGTTAACCAGAGCCCCCCCAATAATAGCTCTACAGCAATGATCACCATGGAGGCGGTCAACAAATGGTATGGCGAATTCCATGTTTTGAAAGACATCAACCTCACGGTTAAGCAAGGTGAAAAGATCGTGATATGCGGCCCTTCTGGTTCCGGGAAATCCACCTTGATCCGCTGCATTAATCGCCTTGAAGAGCACCAAAAAGGGACTATCATCGTAGCCGGCAACGAACTCACCAGTGACCTGAAAAATATCGAATTGGTTCGTCGAGAAGTCGGCATGTGCTTTCAGCATTTCAACCTTTTCCCCCATCTCACGGTGCTCGAAAACTGCACCTTGGCCCCCATATGGGTAAAGAAAATGCCGCAGAAAGACGCTGAAAAAATCGCCATGCAATACCTGGAGCGGGTGAAAATACCAGAGCAAGCCAACAAATACCCCGGACAGCTATCTGGTGGCCAGCAACAACGCGTAGCCATAGCTCGCTCGCTATGCATGACACCGCAAGTAATGCTGTTTGATGAACCGACATCAGCCCTAGACCCGGAAATGGTCCGGGAAGTACTTGATGTCATGGTTGAGCTTGCTAACGAAGGGATGACAATGATTTGCGTGACTCACGAGATGGGGTTTGCGCGCCAGGTTGCCGACCGGGTTATCTTCATGGATATGGGTGAAATTATTGAAGAAAACACCCCGCAAGCATTCTTCGACAACCCACAATCAGACAGGACCCAACTATTCTTGAACCAAATTTTGCACTAATCCGTATAAAGGTTGATACTTTTTCTTCCTGATTACATGATAAAACAAACACTTAATGAGGCGCAGCAAGCACGTGCCGTAACATTCATTTACAACTTTGACCACAAAGATAAGGAATTGTTAAGTATCATTCAGGTCATATCGTTACAATAATGATTATTGCTTGGGGACAGCCACATTAATTTGACAAACGGCTTGCAATAGCGATGAAATGCCCCAATATACATTTACATTAGCAATCACATATCTAACCCTAAGGGGACTATTTATGAACGATCGTATGGTCAATCGTGGCACAGCTTACGAAAGCGTACTTTCTACGAACAAGGTTCTACGTAACACTTATTTTCTTCTGTCTCTAACGCTTGTATGGTCAGCTGTCGTTGCAGGTTTTGCGATGGCGATGAATATGCCTCACCCTGGCTTAATCATCACATTGGTTGGCTTCTACGGCCTGATGTTCCTGACAGAAAAAAACCGTAACAGCAGCTTGGGTGTTGTATTTACCTTCGCACTAACAGGCTTTATGGGTTACACATTGGGGCCAATCCTCAATATGTATATTGGTGCCGGCATGGGCCACGCAATTGTCCCTGCTCTAGGCGGTACGGCTCTGACCTTCATGGCGTGTTCAGCATATGCACTGACCACTAAGCGTGATCTGTCCTTCCTAGGCGGCATGCTACTGGCAGGCTTTGTTGCTATCCTCGTGATGGTTGTTGCAAACATCTTCCTACAGATGCCAATGCTATCACTGGCCATCAGCGGTATGTTTGTTCTGTTCTCGTCAGCAGCTATCCTACTGACAACTCAGAGCATTGTTCGTGGCGGTGAAACAAACTACATCTCTGCGACTGTTACGTTGTATGTTTCTATCTACAACCTATTCCTGAGCCTACTTCAAATCTTAGGCATCATGGGTAGCAACGACTAATCTCTGATTCAGTCACAGATAATGAAAAAGCGCCAAATGGCGCTTTTTTTGTTGCTGTAACCTTGCAGCCAAACCTGAATATCACTATGCTTTGCCCGTTCTATATGCGAGGCAAACATGCTTGAATTTGAAGGTAAACAAATAGACACCGATGCCCACGGTTATCTGAAAAACACCGACGACTGGAGCGAGGCTCTGGTTCCTCTCTTGGCTGAAGAAGAAGGAATCACCCTGAGTGAAGCCCATTGGGAAGTCGTCCGTTTTGTTCGTGAGTTCTATCAAGAGTTCAATACCTCACCGGCGATTAGAATGTTGGTGAAAGCGATGGCTAAAAAGTACGGCGAAGAAAAAGGCAGTTCACGCTACTTGTACAAACTGTTCCCGAAAGGGCCAGCAAAACAAGCAACGAAGCTGGCCGGCCTACCAAAGCCTGTAAAGTGTATCTAAGCTCTTACGGTGATAGCTAATATGGGCGAGCGGTATCCTCTCGCCTATCACCACTTACCTTGCACATCGCAGTGATATATCCCGGGCTCGCGCCCCGTTACATAATTTCAAAGCCATCATAATGTCGCCAGTCGATTTGCTCCCAGCTAAGAGAGTCTACACGTGACGTCCTCGGCCCGATTTTAAGCCAGCTAAGTAGTTGCTTAACTTGCTCCTCTGAGCCACAAGCCATGACCTCAACACTGCCGTCCGGTAAATTCTTGGCATAGCCTGTCAAACCGCACTTCAGCCCTTCATGTGCGGTATGAAACCTGAATCCAACCCCTTGAACCATGCCAGTAACTAACGCCTTTACACAAATTTGTGTCATATATCACCTCAAGCTTCCTGCTTTCCACTCGAAAACAATATGTTATCGCCCGCAAACAAAACAATAAGCGCAACAACAATATTAGTTGAGAGTACCAACAAAAACGTATTGAAATCACGACACAACAATCAGGAACCACTCCCCCATCTCTCTTAGCAATATACCCAAGTAACTTCAAGGTGCTTAGTTCAGCAAGAATTACTTGGATGATAGGCAAGCTGAAGCGCTGGGATCACGACGACGAGGACTGAAAGTCCTAGTTCCTGCCCATTGGGCCGTGCACTGCGGGCAAGGCCTAATGATAGGCTATATAAATTTGATTTTATGTGGTTTCGACAACATAATACGCCCCCACTCCTTACTCCATACTGGGCAAGTCATGACAGCTTCAATTTATCTGGTTAAAGGCCGTGAAAAATCACTTCGCCGCCGCCACCCTTGGGTTTTTTCGCGTGGCATTCAACGCGTAGAAGGTAAACCATCGCTTGGCGAAACCGTTGATATCTTCGACCACAATGGTGAGTGGTTAGCACGCGGCGCATTTTCTCCGCAATCTCAGATCCGTGTTCGAGTATGGACTTTTGTTCGAAACGAACAAATCGATGTGGATTTCTTCGTCAACCGCCTAAAATCCGCACAAGGTCTGCGTGACATTCTTGCAGCCCGTGACGGCCTGACAGGTTACCGTCTTATCGCCGCTGAATCTGATGGCCTGCCTGGCATCACTATTGACCGTTACCAAGATTACCTTGTGTGTCAGTTGTTGAGTGCAGGTGCCGAAGCACAGAAAGACGCCTTGGTTGAAGCGCTTAATATCTGCTACCCAGAATGTAGTGTGTACGAACGTTCAGACGTGTCAGTGCGTAAGAAGGAAGGTCTTAAGCAGCGTACTGGTGTACTGTCTGGTGAAGAGCCACCTAAATTTGTCACCATTGAAGAAAACGGCGTTAAGATCAATGTCGATATTGTTGGTGGCCACAAAACAGGTTTCTACCTTGACCAACGTGACAGCCGCGAAGCCGCCGTTAAGTATGTCAACGGCAAGCGTGTTCTTAACTGCTTCTGTTACACCGGTGGATTTGGCCTGTATGCGCTGAAAGGCGGTGCTAGCAATGTGGTGAATGTGGATGTCTCCCAGCCGGCACTAGACACTGCTCGTATGAACGCTGAAGCTAACGGCTACCCGCTTGATAATGCTGAGTTCCTCAATGCTGATGTGTTCAAGTTGCTACGTGAATACCGCGAACGCGGTGAGAAATTCGATGTTGTGATCATGGATCCACCAAAGTTTGCCGAGTCGAAGTCTCAGCTCGTCGGTGCATGCCGTGGCTACAAAGACATCAACATGCTTGCGATGCAGATCCTAAAGCCGGGTGGTACCCTGCTGACGTATTCTTGCTCGGGTCTGATGGACAACAACCTGTTCCAGAAAATCATTGCTGACGCCGCTCTTGATGCCAAGCGTGAGGTACAGTTTATTGAGCGCTTCGGTCAAGCTGCCGATCACCCACTAGACAGTGCTTACCCAGAAGGTTTCTACCTGAAAGGTTTTGCCTGCTACGTGAAGTAACAACGTTCTAATACCAGTCTGGATAAGTAGTTGAACAAATATTTATGTAGGTTGGTATAACCGTCTAGAAATAAAAAACGTTAAAGAAGCCAGCCTGATGCTGGCTTCTTTTTTAGCCAGTCAGCATTGCCGCAGCTGAGCCGCAAAGGGTCATCAAGAACAAGAACCACTTCAGTGTTTCCGGCCTAGCCGAAATAGCCATTTTCACAGCAACATGCGATCCCACCATTGTCCCACCCGCCAAAATCAATCCCGGTCCCCACAACACCAAATCTTCAATAATAAACAGCACCAAAGCCACAGATGTAAAAGCTAAGGCACACAACATTTTCAAAGCATTGGCTCGCACAAGGTCATAGCGAAGCGTCCCGGCTAGGGCCGCTAATAAGACAAAACCAACACCCGCTTGCACAAAACCACCATAAAAGCCTGCCAAACCAAGCCCCCACCATGAGCTGGGGGTATTTCTTACTTTTTTGGGCTCACTACCCGCCGGAGGGGCAACAATCGAAGGGCGGAGTAGAATCACCAGCGCCATAGTTAGCATGGTGCCTAGCAGTAGCGGCTTGATCCACGTTGAAGGCGCATATGCCGCTCCTACCGCGCCCAGTAAGCCACCAATAATGGTTGGCAATAAGATAGGGCCTGTATCTGATGTATCCAGCTTGCCGTGTCGCCGAAAGCCAAGCAAGGCCGTAAGGCCTTGCACCGCAACCCCTACCCGGTTAGTCGCATTGGCCACTTCAGCTGGCATCCCCATGACCATTAATGCTGGTAAGGTAAGGTTGGAGCCACCACCTGCTAATGTATTGATGATCCCAGCCAAGAATCCGGTTCCAATCAACAGGCAAGCCTGCAATAACGACATATCCATTGTATAGTTCTATCCATAGCAGTAACGTATTTTTGTATACAAGCAATATACCCAATACATCGAACAAAATGTTATATTTACCGATTAATTTATTGAGTATTATCAGGGCATCAAAGTCAATGTTCAGTCCCTATTCAGCTTCCTAGCGACAAACTGCTAGGATAATACCGATAAATACAATCTTATTCGGACATTGTTTTTCAAGGAACCGCTATGAAATTTCGTACCGCGTTAATGGCTATTGCAGCATGCGGCATCAGCTTCTCTTCACTTGCTGACGTTAAGCTTGACCTCCCGTACCAAGCTGATCTTGTTCTGGTTAATGGCGTAGAGCAAGATGGTAACGACACGTTAACGCTACCAAATGGTGTCAACCAGTTTGCCTTTACCTACGTTGACTCACTCCGTAATAATGGCGATGACTACCTGTATAAGTCTGACGTTATCGTGGTTAAATTTGATGCCAGTGATGAAGCCTTAAAGCTTGATCTACCGAAATTGCGCACCGCACAAGACGCACGCAAGTTCAATAAGTCGCCTCAGCTCTCATTGGTTGCGGCCAATGGAGAAAAAGTCAGCTTTGAGCAGGACAAACTCACTAAATCAGGCCTACAGCTTGGCCGTGACTTCGAAAAAGAAATTGCTGTTTATAACCAGTCAGGCAAAGTCGCTGCGGTAGCAACAACAGCGACTGCAGCTGCGGTAGTACCTGTCACACTCCCTGCCGCAACACCATCATCAACATCACCAAAACCGCCTGTCGATCAGCAGCAAACACGCAATGTGGCCGAAAACATGCTGGACTACTGGTATGCACAGGCTGACGAAGCGACACGAGCGCGTTTCAAGGCGAAAATCAATCAAGAATAAGAGCCTAGCGATGTAAAAAGAGCCTACGGGCTCTTTTTTCATTCCCCCCTGATCGACAGACCCTCATGCCGTCCTATTTCCTCTTCACATCAGCCAATCTTTATACCAATCTGGATAAGTCGTTGATCAAGTATTTGCACTGGAAAAATCGTTGTTATCAAGGCAGATATTGCAGTAACTAGTGGCTCTAATTTCAAAATATCTAACGCAGAGAACTGCGATTTTAACCTGCAAGACTGATCAAATATTGATGTAGGTTGGTCTTAACGTGCCTGGTATAAAAATTTAGTTATCGGTGCAAAATAACACTATTTAAATTACATAAGAAAAGCATATTTTTGCGAGTCAGTATGTGATTTATAACAAAATCACCTGCCAACCTTGGTATTCCTCTTATACTTTTTTCACGGCGCAACACAAGACCAAGATGCCGTAATCAAATTCAACTAACGCGTTTCAATATTAAGGAAATATTCAATGGAACACCTGAAACAAGGACAGGCGATAACTCGGGCACTTAAGCTCAGTACCCTCGCCGTTTCATGCATGGCGGCGATGAATACCCATGCAGCAATGGAATGTGAAACCGTCGAAACATGGAATAGCGCCGTGGCTTATACGGGGGGCGCTCAGGTTCAAGAAACAAATAAAGTGTATAAAGCTAATTGGTGGACAAAGGGGAATGCACCTTCTGCCCACTCAGGTCCAAACCAAGAATGGTCATTTGTCGATGACTGCTCAACTGGCGCAACAAACCAGCTTCCCACCGTCACAATCACCTCTCCTAGCGCTAACACAGCATTCACTGCTGGAGACACTGTAACTATCGCGGCTGATGCGACAGACAAGGATGGGACAGTCGCAAGCGTTGACTTCTATGTGGGCTCATCAAAACTGGGGTCAGCGCTCCAGCCTCCTTATCAAATTAACTGGACAGCCGTCACTGGTAACCAACAACTCAAGGCAGTAGTAACCGATGACAAAGGCGGATCATCCGAAACATCCGTCGCCGTTGTTGTACAGGAAACGGCTAATAGCCAACCAACTGTCAATCTTTCTCTGTCTGTATCCAGTATCGAGTTTGGCGGTTCAGTTACCCTTAACTCTACAGCTGATGACAGCGATGGCACTATTGAGAAGGTCGACTTTTTTGCCAACGGCTCATTAGTCGGCACCGTTGCCACTTCCCCCTACACGCTGGACTACACGCCCACTCAATCTGGCACTATCACCCTTTTAGCCCGTGCCACTGATAATCTTGGCGCAACGTCGGATTCTAGCTTGGTATCTCTAGCCGTTAATGGAGGGGTAACAACACAGAGTTGCCGACCAGACGGCCTGTATAAAACTGAAGGGGTCACGGTCCCGTATTGTACAATTTATGATGATCAAGGCCGTGAAATAATGGGGGCCGATCACCCACGTCGTGTCATCGGCTACTTCACAAGCTGGCGCAGTGGCGATGATCCGCAAGCAGCCTACCTAGTCAATGATATTCCATGGGATCAACTTACCCATATCAACTACGCCTTTGTCAGCATTGGCAGCGATGGCAAAGTGAACGTCGGTAATATTGCCGACCCTACCAACCCAGCGACAGGTAAAGAATGGCCGGGCGTCGATATTGACCCAGCCTTAGGCTTCAAAGGACACTTTGGTGCGCTTGCTACCTACAAGAAGAAGCATGACGTTAAGACCCTGATCTCTATCGGTGGCTGGGCTGAAACCGGTGGGCATTTCGGCGCTGACGACAATCGTGTTGCAGACGGTGGTTTCTATACGATGACCACCAATGCTGATGGTTCTATCAATCATGCAGGTATCGAGAAATTTGCCACATCGGCAGTGGAAATGATGCGCCAATACCAGTTCGACGGTCTGGACATCGACTACGAATACCCTACCTCTATGGCTGGTGCCGGTAACCCTGATGACACCACCTTTATGGAACCTCGCCGTGCGTATTTATGGGCTTCTTATCAAGAGCTAATGAAAGTATTGCGCCAGAAGCTGGATAACGCATCTGCGCAGGACGGCATTCACTACATGCTGACTATTGCTGCACCTTCGTCTGGTTACTTGCTACGCGGCATGGAAGACTTTGATGTCACCAAGTACCTCGATTACATCAACATTATGTCGTACGACCTGCATGGTGCGTGGAACGATCACGTAGGTCACAATGCAGCATTGTTTGACACGGGTAAAGACTCTGAGTTGGCACAGTGGAACGTATATGGCACTGCCGCTTATGGTGGTATTGGCTACCTAAACACAGATTGGGCATACCACTATTTCCGTGGTTCTATGCCAGCAGGCCGTATCAACATCGGGGTTCCATACTATACCCGAGGCTGGCAAGGTGTAACCGGTGGTGAAAATGGGCTATGGGGGCGCGCGGCACTGCCTAACCAGTCACAGTGTGCACCAGGCACTGGGGAAGGTGAAAAGAATAACTGTGGCTACGGCGCCGAGGGTATTGATAACCTATGGCATGACAAAAATGCTGCCGGTGATGAAATGGGAGCGGGCTCAAACCCTATGTGGCATGCAATGAACCTTGCCCAAGGTATCTTCGGTAGCTATAGCACAGCTTACAACCTAGACCCTGCCAACAACCCGGCCCATCAGTTAACGGGGAACTATACCCGTCACTATGACAACGTTGCCGTCGCCCCATGGCTATGGAATGCAGACAAGAAAGTCTTCTTATCAACAGAAGATAAAGCATCCATCAATGTTAAAGCAGACTATGTAATCGACAAGGAAATCGGCGGTATCATGTTCTGGGAGCTTGCTGGGGACTATAACTGCTACGTTTTCGATGCCAACGGCAATCGCACTTCTATCGATACCACAGAGAATGCATGTAAAACTGGTAATGGTGAATACCACATGGGTAATACCATGACTAAAGCCATCTATGAGAAGTTCAAGTCTGCAACGCCATATGGCAACAAAGTTGCCACTGGGGCTATCCCAACTGAGGCACTTGATATTGCAGTCAATGTATCAGGCTTTAAGGTCGGCGATCAGAACTACCCGATCAACCCTACTGTGACCTTTACCAATAACACAGGTCAGAATATCCCTGGTGGAACTGAATTCCAGTTCGATATCCCAACATCTGCACCTGACAATGCCAAGGATCAATCTGGTGGTGGCTTGGCTGTGATTGCATCAGGCCATAGCCGTGCCGATAATATCGGTGGCCTCGACGGCGTGATGCACCGAGTCGCCTTCACCCTGCCGGCTTGGAAGAGCCTTCCTGCAGGCGGTACCTATGAGCTTGATATGGTGTACTACCTACCAATCTCTGGCCCAGCCAACTATAGCGTTAACGTTAACGGCAAGGACTACGCATTCAAGTCTGAGCAGCCTGATTTACCTCTGGGCACTATCGGCAGCGGTAATGACGGGGGCAATAACGGGGGTGGCGACGAAACCTGTAGCACAACTGGTATCAACACTTACCCTAACTGGCCACAGACTGATTGGGGGGGTAACCCCAGCCATGCAAACCAAGGTGATAAGATCATCCACAACGGTGTGGTATACCAAGCCAACTGGTGGAGTGGTTCATTACCGGGGAGCGACGGCAGCTGGTCAACTGTGTGTACAATTTAACCATTAAGCGATAAATATCATGCGCAGGGCCTTCTCTGCGCATTTTTCATCCAAAAACCCTCAAAAACAGGCAGATCGTCATTTCAAAAAAGCATATAACTTATACAAAACTGATATTTCTAACGCAACATTTCTTCTTGAAGTGCTTGCTTGGAGAAAGAGAGGAGTAAAAAATTGCGATAAAGCGCTCAATTTTCAATCAAACAGTCAAAAAACAAACATTTCTTTATTTTCAAAATATGACACAGCATTTAGCTATAACAAACAACACATTATCATATTGACAATTGTAACAGTTATATATTTGGATGATTTTTTTACCTTTAAGACAATATTTCATATAAAAATGACAATCGCTTTTAATTACTTGTAATTAATTATTTTTTAAGCAAGCACAAACAATAAAACAGGATTTTTTTGCTTTAATCACTCTCATCACCTCCATTTCCCATAGCATCAAATGTCATTTTTTTTGTGTTAGAGTCAGCCTCAACCAACCACAACGACAAAATGAACATTTTACAGGGACAATGAAAAAGCTAACCGTACTATTTGTGATGGCACTAATCATTCTGCCATTACAGGCGACTGCCAGTGTTATAAAAAGTCAGCCTCATACTAATAATCAACACGCTGACATTTTAGTTAAAGATGTATATAAAAAAGCAAAATTAAATGGAGTGATTAATTATCAAGTATTTAAGGAAGCCTACGAGGCTTATTACAATACTAAAGGCCGTAAAAAGTCCGTCCTGACTATCATTGATTACAGCCTTCCTTCTACGAAGGAACGCTTCTTTGTTGTTGACCTAAAGAGCAATAAATTGCTATACCGCACTTTCGTCTCGCATGGCGTTAACAGCGGTGGTAAAAATGCAACTAAGTTCTCTAACACCGTGAACTCTCGCCAAACGTCTCTGGGGACCTTCCTGACAGATACCACCTATTATGGCGGTAATGGCTATTCACTGCGTCTTGATGGGTTGACTCCGGGTATCAATGACAAGGCAAGAAAGCGATACATCGTTATCCACGGAGCAGATTACGCAACCAAGTCTTTCATTAATCGCCATGGGTATTTAGGCCGCAGTTGGGGATGTCCGGCATTGCCGACTAATCTTTCAAGAGAAATTATCGACATCATCAAGGGTGGCAGTGTTATCTACGCCCACGCTTAATTCCCTCCCCCTGTATTATTGTCTAATAAACAGCAGCTTATTCAAGCTGCTGTTTTTATATCTGGCTATTGGCTATATAGCGTGGTGTTAATTTTATCTACACCCATGCTTAATTAAACTGACACTCATATATATCATTATGTATTTATTGCTTATTCAAGCAACCTTTCTCATAAAGTTAAGCTTCAAGTATCGTTTATCAACGCCCGAATTCAACTCCGAAGTGCGACACCCTCTAATATCAAGCAGCCATAACCATCGTTTTAAAGACGACAGATGGCT